>JAHFBZ010000027.1:6839-20311 GCA_023249725.1 Methanobacteriaceae archaeon | reverse complement strand
GAATTGATTATTATATCGGATCCCAAAAATCGGCCCGTAAAGTCATATCTGCTTTAAAAGAAGTTTTGGGCGGAATCACCAAAGAATCTCCGCGACTTATAAGTCAAGACAAATCTACAGGAAAGGGACTTTATCGGACATGGATTTCTCTACGCCTTCCAGAATTTCAAGTAGGCGACTTCATTGAATATGAAGACCAAATAGGTCAAGTGAAGTCATTTGATTCTAGAAAAATTATTGCAGATAATTTAAAGAGCTTAAAAAACTTCAGTGTACTCTGGAAGGAATATGAAAAAATAAAATCACCCGCCAAAGCCACTGAAATTAAAATAACGAGTATAACTTCAAAATCACCTACGGAAATTCAGATTTTACACCCGGAAACGTTTCAACCTATTGATTTAAGCCTTACTGAAAATTTAGATGATTTTAAAATCGGTCAAGAAGTTTGTGTTATTCAAATCCATGGAGAAATATATATACTTCCCCAAATACTGAATAATAACTAATCCACAATATTAACTTAAATATTCTATAAATTTGAGTTATAATATAAAAATTTAGAAATATTTCAATATTTTTATCATGGTGAAAAAATGGACTTAAAATCAAAAATAGAGTTAATTACACAGGGGACACTGGAAGTAATTACTGCAGGGGAACTGGAAGAAAAGCTCAAAAAAGAGCAACCAATAGCCTATATTGGTTATGAACCATCTGGAAAAGTCCATTTAGGTCACACCATAACTGTAATGAAAATGATAGATCTGCAAAAAGCAGGATTTAAAATAAAAATACTCTTAGCAGATTATCATGCTTTTTTAAATGGTAAAGGAAGTTTAGAAGAAATAAAAGAAGTGGCTGAATACAATAAAAAATGTTTTTTAGCCTTAGGACTATCACCAGAAACAGAATTCATATTAGGATCAAGTTTCCAAACCAAAGAAGAATATACCACACAAGTATATCAATTAGCACTTCTTACTACATTAGTAAGGGCCAAAAGAAGTATGGCACAGATTACAAGGGATGCCGAGGACCACAAAGTGGCCGAAGTAATTTATCCCCTCATGCAAGTTATTGATATGGTATTTTTAGAAACTGATCTGGCCATGGGTGGAATGGAACAACGGAAAATACATATGTTGGCCCGGGAAAACCTGCCCCGTATTGGAAAAACCGCTCCGGTATGTTTGCACACCCCTTTGCTTCATGGAACTGATGGATCTGAGAAAATGTCTTCTAGTAAAGGCAATTTCATTGCCATTGATGATTCCCCAGAAGATATAAAGAAAAAGATGAAAAAAGGCTACTGTCCTGCAGGAGAGGTAGAAGGAAATCCCGTTATTGAAATGGCCAAGCACTTTATTTTCCCATTTACTGAGAAACTGATAATTAAAAGGCCTGAAAAATTCGGGGGAAATCTGGAATTGGATTATTCTGAACTGATTGATATGTACTCTCAGGAGAAATTACATCCATTGGATCTTAAAAATGCAGTTACTGATTATTTAATAGAATTTTTAAATCCAGTGCGAGAGTATATGGCTGAAAATTAATAAATCAAATTATTAAAATTATAATTTACTAATAATGGTTAATAAACATATAATCATTTAATAGATAAATCCATTAATGACAAAACAATTTAAATAAAAAAATTGAAAAACATACTTAATTTTTTAAATTTAAATTCATCAGGTGATAATAATGCTATATGAAATGAGAATTCCCCCAGGAGTAACAGAAAGGAACATGGCTGAAATAATTACCAATTATGAGGTTGATTTGGCCCACACTGACCACGGACCTGTGCTAAAAGGAGAAATGGAAGAGTTGGAAAAAGTTAGGGAATATGTGGTTAAATCACTAAATGAAAGAATTGAATTATTTGAAGGAAGAAAGAAGCCATCTCAAACAGAATAGTTTTAAAAAAACTTTTTTATAAATACTTATTTTTTCAAAAAAAAATTATTTTTAAACTATTGTTTTATTTCTAATATTATTATTATTATTATTATTATTATTATTATTATTATTATTATTTCTAATCTTGGTTTAACTTTTTTACTAATCTACTATTCCATCAACACAAATTCCTAAATAAGGAGCTAATGCTTTTTTTATGTCATGGTGCACCAGATTTGACCCATTATTGGCATTAATAACCAGAAAATTTTCTTTTTTGTGTTTTTTCAATGAATTTTCCCCTATTTTCCTATAATTATCTATTTTCGTATAATTATCACTCACTTTCTTTAAAAAAGACTCATTTTCAAATTTATCAATTCCCTGACATCTAGAAACTGCAGTTTTAACATCGATATCCAGGAAAATCACTAAATCCGGCCTTTTAGCATATTTATTTATCTCACTAATCCATTCAAAAGGGCTTTGATATGCCAGACTGGAATAAAAACAACGGTCACTAAGCATTATTTTATTATCATTATCGATATTTTCTTCATTTTCCAGAAGTTTATCTTTTAAAGCTAATCTATCTGCTGCAAAAAGAAGGCCCAACATCTTTTGAAATTCAGGTTCTGTGGCCCGAGGGTCTTGAAGCATTTTACGAATTAACACACCCACCGGAGAGGATGTAGGTTCCACAATCATTTCTACATCATATCCATTATCTTCAAGCCATTTTTCCAGTAGTTTTACTTGAGTAGACTTCCCTGCACCATCAATACCTTCCAAACAAATGTACATAGGATTTCATTATATATTTATATCCTAATAATTCTTTTCTTAAAATAGATCAAAACAAAGTTAATGGGAACGGTTTTAAAATAGAATTTTAATAATGGAAAAAATATGATTTAGATTATTATAAGAATATTATTTTCAATACACATGTTTTTTTTTTAAGTATATATTTACATTCACCTAATTTTAGTAGATATTTATAATAAGAATCTCTTCCAAATAATTAATTAAAAACTATAATTTATTAAATTAATTATAAAATAAACCTTTTTGTAAATTCAAGGGGTGAATTATGTCTAAAACTAAAGTCATGGTAGTGGAAGATGAAAGCATTGTAGCGATTGACATTAGTCAAAGGCTTGATAGTTTAGGATATGAAGTCAGCGCCACAGTTTCTTCCGGTGAGAAAGCCATCGAAATGGCTGAGAAAACCAAACCAGATATTATTTTAATGGATATTGTATTAAAAGGAAATATTGATGGTATTGAAGCAGCAGAAGTAATTGGAGAAAAGTTTAAAATACCGATAGTATACCTCACTGCCTATTCTGATGAGAAAACTCTCAAAAGAGCTAAGTATACTGGGCCCTTTGGTTACATAATAAAACCTTTTGAAGACCGAGAATTGCATAGCGTCATTGAAGTAGCTCTTTATAAAAACGAAATGGATACTCGGCTTAAAGAAAGTGAAGAAAAATATAGAATAATAGTTAATTCAATGCAGGACATACTTTTCACGTTGGATTTAGATGAGCGCTGCACCATGATTTCTGAAAATCAAATTAAACGATATGGTGTGCGTGCTGAAGATTTTATTGGCAAAACGACAGTTGAAATGTTTGGAGAAGATAATAAAATACACCAAGAAGCCAATAAAAGAGTTTTAGGTGGTGAAAGCATTGTTTATAATTGGTCCGGAGATATTGCTCATAAACCAGTTTACTTCCAAACATCACTTTCTCCTCTAAAAAACTCTGAAGGTGAGTTAATTGGAATTACTGGAATTTTAAGAGACATATCTGATTTAAAAAAAGTTGAAGATGCTCTTTCACATGAAACAGAAGTTAATCTGGCTTTGGCTAAGCTGGGAAAAAAACTATTGAATCCTACAGATATTGAATATATATCCAATCAAGTGTTAAAATACGCTAAATACCTTACTAAAAGCGAATTTTGTTTTGTGGGTTATTTAGATCCTGGCACAAGGAACCTTAAAAATTTCAGCCTTACTAAAAAAGTATGGGAAAAATGTCATATAGATAATGTCTTTGAAAGCGAATTTTCTTTTAATGATGTGGGGGGATTATGGGGCTGGGTTCTTGACAATAATGAAGCCATACTTACCAATAACCCATCTGAAGACAGTAGATGCGTAGGAACACCAGAAGGACATATTCCTATTAAAAATTTCATTGGCGTTCCGGCCATGTTAAATGATAAAAGAATAGGAATGATAGCATTATCTAATAGTGAAGAATATTACACCGAAAATGATTTAATCGTAGTTCAACAATTAGCCGACCTTTATGCATTAGCCATTCATCGAAAGCTTTCTGAGGAAAAGCTGAGAGAAAGCGAAGAGAAAAACAGAGTTATTGTTGAAAAATTCCTTAAAATTGTTTCAGAAATGATGATAGAAATTAGATGATTAGTTATCAACCATCCAAGTTTCTAGGATATGATTCACTATAAAATTTAATTTCTATGATTAATCTATTTAATAATTTTATTTTTGTTAATAAGATTTTTAATAATTCAAAATTATGCTTATTTATTGGTGAATTTTAATAAATTAAGACTAATTATCGTATTAAAGATCGGGAAAAAATATTCGACCATAATATAATTATAAATTAACCATACACATTACCACTAATTATTATTTTGGAGGAGATCTCTTGAGAAATATTCTTGAACTCTTAGCACCCGCAGGGTCTATTGAATCTATGAAAGCAGCTGTAAACTCAGGAGCGGACGCAGTGTACTTATCTGGAAAAAATTTTGGAGCCAGACAGTTTGCTGAAAATTTTTCTGAAAAAGAAATCTCAGAGGTTGTTAACTATGCCCATTTAAACGGAGTGAAAGTTTATGTGACAGTTAATACCCTAGTTAAAGATTCAGAACTGCCATATATTGGCCAATATCTCTTAAAACTTTATCAAATAGGAGTAGATGCCATATTAGTACAAGATTTGGGAGTAGTAAATTTAGCCCAAAAAGTGGTTCCTAATCTAAATCTCCATGCATCTACTCAAATGACCATACATAATGAGGAAAATCTGAAATGGTTGGAGGAAAATGGTTTTAAAAGAGCCGTGCTCTCTCGTGAACTCTCAATTGATGAAATCAAATCATTTGTAAAATCCAGTGATCTGGATCTGGAAATATTCCTTCATGGTGCTTTATGCTATGGTTATTCTGGCCAGTGCCTTCTCTCTTCATTCATAGGTGGTAGGAGTGGAAATAGAGGTATGTGTGCCCAACCCTGTAGAAAACCCTATTCTTTAGTTTATGGACCCCAGGATAATTATGGTCGGCCTCATGACCTGAATAAAGTTGATTTACCTGAAAATTTTTTGCTATCAACTAGAGACTTGGCCCATTATCCACATCTAGACATATTAATAAAATCTGGGATTAAAAGTCTAAAAATTGAAGGCCGCATGAGATCTCCAGAATATGTGGGTATTGTGGTAGGAATATATCGAAGGGCTCTTGATAAAATAGCTAAAGGTAATTGGAAACCACTGCAAGCGGATATGGAAACTCTGAAATTAGTATTTAACAGAGAATTTACATCCGGACATCTGTTGCCTAGTCCTAAAAACAATATTATGGCTCGGAAAAAGCCAGGTCATAGAGGTCTTTATCTTGGTGATGTAATAAAAATCAAAGGGAAAAATAAAAAGGTGATTATTTCTTTAAGAACCCTTACCATTCCTCAAAAGGGAGATGGGTTGTTTTTTGATATAGATAACGAATTGAAAAGCACTGGATTTGATCTGGATGTTGAACCCGCACTTAATGGGAAAAACCTGATAGTGCAAGCAAAAAAACCCGTGCAAATAAATTCTAAAGTTTATTTAACCCGTAAAAATGATTTAAAAAAATTAATACCCTCATTTGAGTCTAAAAAAAGATTTTTAAATTTGAAAATTGAGTTTAAAGTTGTTGAAAATAATTATCCTGAGCTGAAGGCAGAATTAGTAGGTCCTAATGGAAAGATAACTACTAAAGTCAAGGCAAGTATGCCCATGGAAGAGGCCATAAACAGGCCGGTCAGTGCAGATGAAATAAAAAAACAGGTCATTAAAGTGGGGGAAAAACCATTTAATGTAATTTTCAAAAATTTAAACTACAATGGAACTCTTTTTATGCCTTTGCGAGAAATAAATCAGTTAAGAAGAGATTTAATTGATTCGGTAGAAAATAAACTTATTCATAGTTATTTACCATCTCCTAATGAATTAAAATCATCATTTGCCGAATATAATATTGTAAAAGAAGAATTAAAGTCCTCACTGAAAGAATATAGTGCTGTAAAAGAAGAATTAAAAGATCTAAAAAATATTAAAAATATTAAAAAAAATGATTCGAATACATCACTTTCAGCTTATATAAGTGATATTAAAACTTTAAAAGTAGCTAAAAAGTCTAATTTTAACCGAATATATTTAGAACCCACACTATTGCCAGAATCTGAAATATATGAAAACTGTTTTAATCCAAACAAAAATATTTTAAAGGATAAAAATGTTTTCCATGAAAAGGGATTATTTGATGAATTTGTAAATATATTGATTGATTCGAATGATATATGCCAAAATAAAGATATTGAAATGGTTTGGAAATGGCCAGATATAAGCAGATTACATGTCCTGGATCTTTTAAAATCCATATCTTCAGAGATTTCTCAATTAGATATGGGCATTATGGTCAGTAGTCCGGGATTAGCCAGCTATTTAAACAAAAATCAGCCACAATGGAAAGTTTATGGTTCTTCCGTATTAAATATCTGGAATAATCAAAGTATTTCCCATGTTTCTTCATTATTTTCTCTATTAACCTTATCTCCAGAGCTATCACTAAATGACATTAAACCATTATTGAATAAAGATTTAATAGTTTCTAATAATTCTAGGCCGGATAAACCAGAGCAAACTAATTTAAATCCAATTGATTTAGAAATAATAGTGCAAGGCAGTCTGGAATCTATTGTTAGTCAGGAATGTATTTTATCATCTAATTTGTTGTCAAATTCTCAGTTTAATTTGTTTAAAGAAAATAATGAAGATGATTTTTTTGTAGGGCTTAAAGATGTTAAAAATCAGATTTTCCCTTTGAAAATATCTGCAGACTGTCAAAGTATAATTCAAAACTCCGCAGAAGTTTGTCTAGTTGATTATTTACCATTACTTATGAAATTAGGTTTTTACAACTTTTCTATAGATGCCCGAGCTAAAGGACCATTATATTTAGAAAAAATGGGGCATTATTATGCTGAAGCATTAGCTGATTCTTTAAATCCTTCTAATTTACAAATTGACAAGCTTAAGAGTAAAATAAAAAAAGTTTCAACAGGTGGAATTACTGCTGGAAATTTCCTTCGAGGAGTGAATAAATCAGATTTAGTTTAGCTTAAAACATACCTCAAAGTTATAATGAAATCAGGAAATCATATTAAGTATAACCTATTTCTTTTCACACGCTCGCCATTCTTATAAATATTCCATTTAAGAATAAGCATATAAACGTGAATAATTATTATAATCTTTAATTAACTCAATTTAATAAAAAAACGAAGGTAAAGGGAATAGTATGGGGAAAAAACTAGATTTAACAAAAGTAAAGGGTGTGGGGGAACGCATGGCCCAAAAAATTGTACAACAACTTGGTGGTGAACAGGAACTTATAAATGCGGTTGAAAACTTCGAAATAGATCGTATTTCAAGTATTGAAGGTGTGAGCCAAAGAAAAGCAATTGAAATCATAAATGATCTCTCTGGAAATTCCACAGAAGAATTTCTAAAAACTGAAAGGGCTCTGCAATTATATGAAGAAATTTTAGAAAAAATTTTATCTTATGCTCATAGTTCCCATGCTAAAAATAAGATATTGCTACTTTCACCATTACAAGACCCTGAAAAAATAAAATCTTCAATTGATTTTGTTATGGAAGCTAAAAGAAGTGTTTCCTCACTTCCTATTAAACATGTTCGTGGTTTATTGAACAATTTGAGTTTACCTCATGAAATTAAGCCAAACTACGATCCTTCTGTAGCTATCCTTGTTGAAAGTAGTGAAGATTATGGTTATTTAGTTGATTTAGGCCTTAATCGTCATTTTCCAATAATAAGTGCTCAGGAATCCGGAGAAATTCAGGAATATGAATTTGTTATTTATGTATATTCCCATGGTAATTTGGCCTTAGATGAACAGGAAAATGTAGTGATGGTTAGTAAAGATTCTGAAATTCTGGAAATTATTCCAGAATCTGTTTTAAATTACTTTACACACAACAAATCAATTTTAACCCAGGTTTTAGAATTAAGAAATCTATTAAAAAAGGAAACAGTTCTGGATGAAACCATTAAAATATTGAATGAACTGGAAGAATTGAAATACAAAGAAGTCGATTTTGACAAGTCAGTCAATTCTGCTAAGAAGAGGGCAGATGATGAAATAAAATCCGCGGTCAAAAATGTGGACCTCAAAGGAGATGAAGTTCTGGCCCTTTTAAATCAAGGCATGACTGGTAAAATAGAGAAAATATTTGATGAAGTAATCAGTAAAGCACGTGCCGATATTAAGTTAGATACGAGTACTGAATTTGATCCATTCCTCAGAACATATCCTCTGGAAATTGATGATGCAGAATTAGAAAGAGTGAAAAAACAGGACCTATCAAAAAGACAGATTGAAATTTTTGATAAAAAAGTAACAGCTGCTAAAAGACTCTTCCAAATAAGGACAAAAGTTGATCAAGAAATCAAAGAAGCATTGGAATTTGATTATCAATTTGCCCTGGGATGTTTTGCCCATTATTATCAATTAAAAACCCCTGAAATAGGAAATGCCTTTCATCTAGAGGGAGCACTGCATCTGAATTTAGCTCATGAAAATGAATCCACTAATTCTTCTGAAGACATTCAGAGGATAGATTATTCTCTTTTCTATCCCGAAAATGTGGCCTTGCTCACCGGAGCTAATAGTGGAGGTAAAACCACCCTACTGGAAACTTTAGCCCAAATTTCAATTATGACCCACATGGGTTTGCCAGTTTGTGCTGAAAAAGCAGAGGTGAAGTTACTTGATGAAGTTTATTTCTTCTCTAAACAAAGATCATTAGATGCTGGAGCATTTGAATCATTTTTAAGAACTTTCATGCCAATTGTGACTACTGATAATCAGAAACTTATTTTACTGGACGAATTAGAAGCTATAACCGAATTAGAAGCAGCAGTGAAAATTATATCCAGTTTTATAGAATTAATAAATGATTCAAATTCATTTGCCGTGATAGTAACCCACATGGCCCGTGAAATTATCAAATACGCACCAATAAGAGTAGATGGAATTGAAGCTAAGGGTTTAGATGATAATTATAACCTATTAGTTGATAGAACTCCTAAAATGAATTATTTGGCCCGAAGTACTCCAGAGTTGATATTAAAAATGATATATGAAAGATCTGATGGGAAATTAAAGTATATTTACGGGAAGATATTAGAGAAATTTTAATTTATAATATTAAATCAACTTATTTTTTTCATTTTTAAATCTAAATTTGAAAATTATTTAGATTACTACCAGTTCCTTGCATCATAATAGTTATATTGATCATATAAAAAATACATCAAAATAAAAATAAATTAGGAATCAAAATCGATCAGCATTCATTGCTTTGTTCCATGCTTTAATGAAGTCCTGGATAAATTTACTTTCTGAATTTTCACAAGCATAGACTTCTGCAATGGCCCGTAGCTGAGAGTTAGAACCAAAAATAAGGTCAATTCTAGTGCCAGTCCATTTTAATTCTCCGGTTTCACGATCATGACCTTCAAATAGATCTCCTTCTTCAGATACAGCTTTCCATTCTGTTCCCATATCCAGCAAATTCACAAAAAAGTCATTGGTGAGTGTTTCAGGTTTTTCTGTGAAAAGACCGTGTTTAGATTGATTGTAGTTTATATTTAAAACTCTCAAACCTCCAAGGAGAACCGTCATTTCTGGAGCAGTTAGTGTCAGCAACTGTGAGCGATCTATAAGTAGCTCCTCGGCTGAAATAGAGAATTTAGTTTTTAGATAGTTTCTGAATCCATCTGCTAATGGTTCAAGAACAGCAAATGATTCTATATCTGTCTGCTCTTTTAGTGCGTCCATTCGCCCTGGTTTGAAAGCTATGTTCACTTTATAACCGGCATTCTCGACCGCCTTTTCAATAGCAGCACAACCTCCCAGGACGATTAAATCAGCAAGCGATACCTTTTTATCGCTGGATTGTGAATTATTGAACTCAGTTTGAATTTCTTCTAGTGTAGATAATACTTTTTTAAGTTTAGCAGGTTCATTAACTTCCCAATCTTTCTGTGGAGACAGACGGATGCGTGCACCATTGGCACCGCCCCGTTTATCGGATCCACGGAATGTTGAAGCAGAAGCCCAAGCAGTTGAAACAAGTTCGGACACACTTAAATCCGATGCAAGAATCTTAGCTTTGAGTTTTACTATATCTTGTGTATTTATAAGTTCATGATCCACAGCAGGAATAGGATCCTGCCAGATAAGATCCTCTTGGGGAACTTCCGAGCCGAGGTAGCGTGTAAGAGGGCCCATATCACGGTGAGTTAATTTAAACCAGGCACGGGCAAAAGCATCAGCAAATACTTCTGGATTTTCCAGATAGTGCCTGGCTATTTTCTCATAAACAGGATCAAACTTGAGAGAAAGATCTGCAGTGGTCATCATAGGGCGATTTTTTTTAGAAGGATCATGAGCATCAAGCACCAAATCTTCATCATCCACATCTTTTGCTAACCATATATAAGCTCCTGCCGGACTTTTATTAAGTTCCCATTCATATTTGAAGAGAACTTTCAGATAACCCATATCCCAAGTGGTAGGATTTGGTTTCCAGGCACCTTCAAGTCCACTAGTAATGTTATCACCAGCTTTACCACTTTTATATTGACTTTTCCAGCCTAGACCTTGTTCTTCTATAGGGGCAGCTTCTGGTTCAGGACCCACTAATTCTGGATCTCCTGCGCCATGGGTTTTACCAAAAGTGTGTCCTCCTGCAATAAGCGCTACGGTTTCTTCGTCATTCATAGCCATACGTGCGAAAGTTTCCCTGACATCACGTGCTGAATCAAGAGGTATTGGTTCTCCATTGGGCCCTTCGGGGTTTACATAGATCAATCCCATCTGTACAGCTGCCAGAGGTTTCTCCAGTTCACGATCTCCACTATATCGTTCATCATCAAGCCATATATCTTCCTTACCCCAGTAAACATCATCCTCCGGTTCCCAGATGTCTTCTCGGCCACCACCAAATCCAAAGGTTTTAAAGCCCATAGACTCCAGTGCACAGTTACCTGCCAGAATCATGAGGTCAGCCCAGGATATTTTTTCCCCGTATTTCTGCTTAATAGGCCATAAAAGACGACGTGCTTTATCCAAATTAACGTTATCTGGCCAGCTGTTTATGGGTGCAAAACGCTGATTACCTGTGCCGCCACCACCGCGACCGTCAGATGTGCGGTAAGTACCAGCGCTATGCCAGGCCATACGAATCATAAGACCACCATAATGCCCCCAGTCGGCAGGCCACCATTCCTGTGAATCTGTCATCAGATTGTAAAGATCACTTTTCAGTGCAGCCAGGTCAAGCTTTTTAAATTCCTCAGCATAGTTGAATTCTGCCCCCATTGGACTGGAAGCAGACGTATGTTGATGAAGAATCCCTATATTTAATTGTTTTGGCCACCAATCTTTATTTGTAGTCCCTAAATCTCTTGGTTTTCGATTTTTATTACCTGTAACCGGACACTTACTATAATCACCCATAATATCACCCCATGCATCATATTCAAGCTAGTTCAAATTTTTCTATAATACACATTTCCTATTATAATCGACTCAAATTTTATAATTATCTAGTTACATTTTTGTCTTTGATTATATTTATCACTTAACAATTGTAATTTTATAGTTAAGAAAATAAATAACGATTGTTACTTATTTATTAAATAAATTTATAGAAATACTTTCTAAAATATCAAAAGAAAATGGGGCCAAAATAGAATTTACACATTATCTTCATATAAAATCATATGAAACACCATTAGAAGTAAAAAATACATAAAATACCAATTCAATGATTTAAATAATAAAAATAAGTTCAGATAGTTTAGTGCTAGGATTGTGGTTGATAGTGTCCATGGTTAGGAAAATGGATATTTGAAATGAAAGAAGAATTAAAATCTAAATTCAAAGTGCAAGATTATCCATTAGAAAGTTTAGCCGTTTGGATCAAATGATTACCAGAAACTCATTTTATTGGACGAGTTAGAAGCTATAACTGAATTAGAAGCGGTGGTGAAAATTATATCCAGTTTATAGAATTAATAAATGATTCAAATTCATTTGCCGTTATAGTAACCCAAATGGCCCGTGAAATCATCAAATACGCTCCAATAAGAGTAGATGGAATTGAAGCTAAGGGTTTAGATGATAATTATAATCTATTAGTTGATAGAACTCCAAAAATGAATTATTTGTCCAGAAGTACTCCTGAGCTGATATTGAAAATGATATATGAGCGATCTGATGGGAAATTAAAAGATATTTATGGTAAGATATTAGAGAAATTTTGATCATTGAAGAATATTTGGCTTGACTTTGAGCTAGTTTAAAGTAATTTAAGTCTAATTCAAAGATAAGTGACCTAAATAAAATATAAATAAATTGAATGAATTTTAATGAAAATAGAATATTACAAGCATAGCTGTGGAAAACCGGGTTAGAATCTATTAAATTCTACTATGCCATAAATAAGATGTTTCAGTCCTAATAATTAGATTAATAAAATTTTAAGAGTAATTAATTAATACTAATCAACTTTTTTAGATTATCTTTAGATTTATTTAAATCAGTTGAACTTATTTTTTCTCCCCAAGGTATTAGAAAAATTTTTATTTTCAGTTGTATCCGCATAAAATTCAGGCAGGGAATATATTCAAAAGATCCATCGTCAAAAATAGGGGCTAGAAACCCACCATTTCCTTTATCAAAATCTACCCTTAGTAATAAAGCGTTCATAATATCAATTATCCAGCTTTGATCTTTTTAATCGGCTAATTCAATCATATTCATTCAATATCTTCTGAATTTAGCAAAATTCATTCAGGCAAATAATCTATATCCATCCTTGAATTTTCATGATTCTTATAAATATTCTAAAGTTTAGAATATTAAATAGGAGTGTTTTTTATGACTTCCATCATTGAATTGGAAGACAAATTAAATAGTTTAAAAACTGAGGATAAAGAATCTTACAAAATATTTAAAAGAATTTACAGTGTTTATTCTGGAACCGGAACTATGAAAATTCCTCCGGGACTTAAAAATAAAGTTGTGGGATATTTTAGTACAAAAGATGAATCCGGAAATCCCACTGAAACCCAAAAACAGGTCCTGTATAAACTTGAAAATCAAAAAATAGTGAAAACATTCAATAGGTGGACCGGAGAAGGTGCCCTTTT
>JAHFBZ010000027.1:0-6829 GCA_023249725.1 Methanobacteriaceae archaeon | reverse complement strand
GTATGGGGAAAAAGGATCTCAAAAATCAGAAAAACAAATTATCCCAATTAATTAATGACTCCCGAAAAAATTGTGATTTTTGCCAGCCAGATCAATATACTCCCGAAGATGTTTTTGGTAGGATTAAAGGTAAACATTCTATAACTGCATCTAATATCGCCAAATATGATGTTTGGAGTAGTCTGGTAATTTTCAAAAACCATAACCCTCTAAAATTTACTCTGGAAGAATTATCTGATTATATTGATACTGGTTTCCACTGGTTTGATAAAGTATTTCAGACCGATGAAACCTACAAATGTCCTTTTTTTGTTTGGAACTGCCTTTACAAAGCCGGAGCTTCACAAATACATGGACATGCCCAAATTTTAATGGGTAAAGATATTCCTTATGCTAAAGTGGAAGTTCTAAAAAGAGCTCAGAGTAATTATCAAAAAAGATATCATGAAAAATCTCATAAAGGATTAGATCCTCATTATTTCCAGGATTTATATCAGGCTCATCATGCACTGGGACTGGGATATACTGTGGATGGGGTTTCTTTGTATACAAGTATCACACCTGCTAAAGAGAAAGAAATCACAATACTGCCCCCAGAATCACCGTCCACCCATAAAAATTCTAAAAAAGTTATTTTTAATATACTTAGATGTTTTATAGATGTTTTAGGAGTACACAGTTATAACTTATCCATATACTGTCCTCCCCGGGATCGGGAATATGATTTCCCATATTTAATTAAAATTGTGGATCGGGGAAGTATTTTCAGGCCCCCCGCAGATATGGGTGGAATGGAACTATTTGGAAGTACTGTGGTAGCTGATGATCCTTATGAAATAATCCACCACATCATAGAATACTTTAAAATACATGAAATAGAATAAAACTCGGAAAAATAGACCTCAACTTTTAATCAGAGGTTTTAAAGCTCAAATAAATGATAAAATCTATTTTATAAATATAATATGATTGAATTGAAAAAATCAGAGCTAGTTTACAGAATTAATCTGTTTTAAGGAGAATTTAAATGTCTAAATATCTTTTTGATAATTTAAAAATGATAAATGATTTCAAAAATGATAAATCTACTGCCATCATACTTGATATAGATGGCACCATCAGTGAAATTGCACCTACTCCCCAGGAAGCTGTTGTTAATTCTGCCATGCACGCTGAACTAATAAAATTAAAAGAAAAATTTGATTTACTGGCAATTATTAGTGGGAGATCTGTTAATGATGCCCGAGCAATGGTAGGTATTGAAGATATTTTATATGTGGGAAACCACGGCCTGGAATATTTTTTTGATGGACAATATTCTGTGGCAGAAGAAGTAGAAAAATATCTCCATCAAATAGAACAAAGTGCTGATCAATTAAATATAGAGTTAGGCGATATTGAAGGCATATTATTTGAGGACAAAGGCATCTGCTATTCCATCCATTACCGACAATGCAATGACGGTGAAGTGGTGAGGAAAAAAATATTAAATTCCCTTAAAAATGGGCCTGAATCAAAAAACCTCCAAATATCAGAGGGTCGTAAGTTGGTGGAAATAAAACCCCCATTAGGTTTTGATAAAGGTGTAATCCTCCATAGAATCATAGAAAAACATGATTTAAACAAGGTTATCTATTTAGGTGATGATATCACCGATTTAGATGCTTTTAAGAAACTTAGTGAATTGGAAAATGAAGGTAAAATAAGGAGTGCTAGTATATTGGTGTTCTCCAATGAAATACCAAGTTATGTTAAGAACAGCACATCATTTTTTGTGGATAGTGTAAATGAAGTTCTTAACTTTTTCAGATGGTTATTAGATTAATATAAACCTTCTTAAACATTAAATAATCAAATAAAGAACAGATAACTGTTTTTTAAGAAAGACTTATTTAATGTGAAGTCCATATTATTACATATGATAAAGGCTATTATTATGGCCGGCGGAAAAGGAACTAGAATTCAACCAATGACATTAATTAGGCCAAAACCTCTGATTCCAATCGCAAACCGACCTATGATTGATTATATTATTAAAAAACTTGAAATTCAAGGCTATACTGATATAGTGGTAACTTTAAACTATTTCAAAAACCAAATTAAAAACTACCTAAATCAGGCTCATCCAGATTTAAATATTAAATATTCTATTGAGAAGAAACCTCTGGGTACTGCTGGAGGCTTAAATAAAGCAGATAGGCACCTTGATGATACTTTTTTTGTTTTGAGTGGAGACGTACTGGTTGATGTGGACCTTGATAAATTATTAGAGTTTCACCAGGAAAAAAATGCCCTGGCAACCATCCTACTTACTCCTGTAAAAGATCCCACCCATTTTGGAATTGCAGTATTGGACAATAATAATCAAATAATCAAATTTTTAGAAAAACCATCACCAGATAATGTTTTTAGCAAAATTGCCAATGCGGGAACCTATGTTTTAGAACCAGAAATACTGGATTATGTTGACACTTCGAAAGGCCCAGTAGATTTTTCTAATGATGTTTTCCCACAATTAATAGAAGAAAAAGCTGGGATTTATGGTCATATCCTAGATGGGTATTGGAACGATGTGGGAAGACCAGATTCATTTTTAAAGGCAAACCGGGATGTTCTAAATAAAAAAATAAATCCCCATCCATCAGGAGATTATTTGAAGGAAAGTGTGGGAAAATTTGGAGACATCTGGGTAGGTAAAGACGTTATAATTGAAGATAAAGTTAGAATTATTGGTCCGGTAGTAATTGGAGATAATGCTGTTATAAAGAAAGGATGTGTGCTTGGAAAAAATACAGTTATCGGTGAAAAAGTCCAGGTCGAAGAGAATACTCATATTCTAGGTTCAGTAATACTACCCGATAGTATTATAAAAGCCCATTCATACCTTAAAGACTGCATAATTGATTCTAAATGCATCCTGGAACAGGGCTGTGTACTTGAAAAAGGAGTGATACTGGGAAGTTCGGTACAAGTGGGTCCTTACAGTTTAGTGAAATCCAATAGATCCATTACTAATAAAATTGAGATTTTCGGAGATTCTATTGTGGATTCTGATTATCCTACTGAAATAAATTAGCTCATTTAAATTTCATATTAGAGGAATTATATGTGAAATATCGGTAATTAAGAAATATCGGTAATTAATTTAAATTAAAAATTACCAGGAAAGCTTTATGGCTAAATATGTGCAAGATATAAGGGGTGTGGTTAATGCTGAAATAAGCAATAAATTTGCCTCCCATTTAGGAACTATTATTGGAAATTATTTAGGATGCGGGCAATATGTACTGGTAGGCCGTGATTTTTACACCCCTTCACAGATGATAAAACGTTCTATAACCACCGGGCTCATGTCTTCGGGAATTAATGTAATGGATTTCGGAGTTGCACCCATACCGGTAATACACTCCAACATGGACTTTTATAATGCCAGTGTAATGATTTCTATTTCTAGATCTCATTTAAGACCAGAAGATGTTAATATTAAAATAATTAGCGACCATGAAATCCCTTTAGAACAAAGACCTGGGGAAAAAGTTTCGTGGAAGGAAATAGGCGAGTTGAATTATGTCCATGATTATCGGGACAGATATATAAATGCAGTAGTTGAAAAAGCCCCTAAAGAGCTCATCGAAGAAAAAGGATTTTTACTGGTTTTAGACTGTGAAGAAGGCCTTAATAAACCTTTTGCTCCAGACATATTACATAAAATGGACTGTCAAACTATTTTGATTGGGTGTAAAGATACCCAACTTGAATTCAGTTTTCCAGAACCTAACCCCCAGAGAATATCATTAGTATCCGAGCTTATTACAGCCATTGGAGCAGATATGGGGATAATACTGGATAATGATCAAGATATGGTAGTTTTTATTGATGAAAAAGGAAACCGTATTAGAGATCAGACCATATTAGGTATTTTCAGCAAATATATTCTTGAAGAAAATCCAAGGAGCACCATTGTATCTTCAGTAGTTGTTTCTAAATCTTTAGATGAAATAATATCTAAAAAAGAGGGAAAACTAATTAAAACTTCTGTAAATCAGGTTCTAAGTGGAATTGTTGAAGAAGATGCTATATTTGGTGGTGATGAACCTGGTATGTTTGTTTTTCCGGAATTTCAATTGTGTTTCGATGCCATTTTTGCAGTAGTTAAAATGCTGGAAATTCTGGCAAAAAATGATACCACGTTATCCAATCTTGCCGGTGAAATAAAGCAATATAGCAGGACCGTTTTTACTATAGACTGTGAACATGAGAAAAAAGCTCAGATAATCGATATTTTTAAGGATAATTTTGAATCAAAATATGAAATCAATACTCTTGATGGTATAAGAGTTGATTTAGATGATTCTTTGATTTTAATCAGACCATCTAGATTTGAACCACTAATCAGAGTTTATTTAGAGTCTAAATCTGCTGAAAAGTTACAAGAATTAAGTGAAACTGTAAAATCCATGATTGAAATGGTACAATGAAGGTGTATTTATATGAGTTATCCCCAGCAAAATAAAATTTTAGAGTTTTTAAAGGATAAAAATTTGATAGTTGCTTCAAACAGAGGCCCCGTTGAATTTTATAAAAATGAGCACAAAATTGAGATGAAGAGAGGTGCTGGAGGACTTGTTTCAACTCTTCTTCCCTTAATGGAATCATTAAATGGTACCTGGATAGCCAGTGCCATGACCTTAGCTGATGCAGAAGTTGCCGAATCATTTCCAGATCACAGGGTCCCTATTCCTGAAGAAGATCCTAAATTTTGGGTTCCTTTTGTAGTAGTTGATAGGGAACAATATGATGATTATTACAGTGTAATAAGTAACCCTCTTCTCTGGTTTGTCCAGCATTATATGTGGAATAATCCTTACACTCCCAATATCGATGAAAAAACCCATAAAGCGTGGGATAAAGGTTATGTGTATCTAAATAAACAATTCGCTGAAAAAGTAGTGGAAGAAGCTAAAAGGAATCATAACGAACCTTTAATCATGCTTCAAGATTATCACCTTTATCTATGTCCCTCTTTTATTCGAAAAGAATTAGGAGATATATTTTTAAGCCAATTTATTCATATCCCCTGGCCACAATCAGAATATTTCCATATTATCCCCAAATACATGAGAAAAGCCATAATCGAAGGATTGTTATCCAACAACATCCTGGGTTTTCATATTCCCCGTTATGTAACTAATTTCATTCAAAGTTGCGAAGAATTTGCTGACAAAGTTGATTATGAAAAGGGCATCGTCTGGCACAATGGAAATACCACTCATGTAAAAAGTTATCCTATTTCCATAGATTATGATAGTATTAAAGAAATGGCTGCTTCTAAAGAAGTAATTGCTAAGGAAAAATTAATTAGAGAAATAAAAGGAGATAATTTCCTAATTTATCGAACTGATCGAGCAGACCTTAGTAAAAATATTATTCGAGGATTTGAGGCCTATGATCTCTTTTTAGAAAAGCATCCGGAATATCATGGAAAAGTAAAGTTCTTATCAACTGGAAAACCAACCCGCCAACAAATTAAAGAATACAAAGAATTTTACGAACTCATCCAAAAAACAATCCATAAAATTAACCGAAAATATGCTCATGAGAGGTGGAAACCCATTGAATGCATATTTAGAGCAGATTATCAACTGGTGATAGCCGCATTTAAAAATTATGATTGTCTAATTGTAAATCCTATTGCAGACGGCATGAATATAGTGCCTAAAGAAGCATCTGTAGTTAATGAAACCCAAGGCACAGTAATTTTATCGGAATATGCTGGTTGTTACGAAGAATTAAAAGATCATATCATTCCTGTGAATCCATTTGACATAAAACAAACCGCAGATGCATTTTATCAAGCCATTACTATGAGTAAACAAGAGAGAAGTGAAAGAATGGTATCTTTACAAAATATAGTTTCCCAAAGAACCATTTATCACTGGATAAGTGAACAATTTGCTGATTTTGAGAAAATAAGGGATATATAATTGTTTTCATAGAATTCGTTAATCTGCACTTTAAATAAAGTTATTTTAGACTTTAATAAGAATAAATTATAAAATACATATACTACTGAAGAATTTCTAAATGCAATTGGCTCTTCTTTAAGAGGATAACTTGATAAAAGAATAATTATGCCTCCATTTTTAGGAGTTAGTTATTTACAATTGATTTATTATTTTGCAATAAGAATAAAAAGAAAAATTTGAATAAAATTTATATATTTAGTATAATATTTTGCCTGCATACTAACTCGTCTGGTTCATCGGTAGATAACCCTTCCCTCCCCGAGCAACCCTCGAAGCAGGCAGTCTGTCTAATGCTGGGTTTCTTCTATTCATACTAGGCTATCGCCCTGTCTTAAAAGGACCATAGGCATCAGTCGTAAAGATATGACAATAAGATATTGTTTAATTAAGTATTTAACTATTGTTTTTTTATTAAAAAGTTGTTAATAATGAGTTAATTGAAATAAAATTTAATATTAAAAGATATTATTAGATTATATCCTTCTTTAGATATAATTCTATAAAAAAAGTTATAATGAATTAATAAAAGGGGGTTTGGGCGGATATAAATCCGCCCAAAAAAAAAGGGGTGAAAATAAGTAAAGAATACTCTACTTGTTAAAGTTTCTGAAATTTAAAAATATTTCAAACTATTAAAATAGAATGTCAATTTCTATTTAATTATTATTTATGTGATTATAATGAATGGCCGGCAACGTCAAAAGCTTCCCATAGGAACACCCACAGTACCACAAAAAACGCAGGAGGACTTTACTTCTGGGATCGAAACGAGACCAGGTGTAACCCCACCGCTATGGTCGCCG
>JAHFBZ010000098.1 GCA_023249725.1 Methanobacteriaceae archaeon | reverse complement strand
GGTAACCATGTGGTGGAAATAGGCCAATCTATATTTGATTTACCATTATCTGAAAAATACTTAGATAAAAAACAAGAATATTTTCTAGAGGATATTAAAATTCTTCCTCCAGTTTCTCCATCTAAAGTGGTGGCTGTTGGATTAAATTACAGGGATCATGCGGTAGAATTGAATATGAGGATTCCTAAGGAACCTATTATTTTTATTAAACCTTCTACTACAGTCATAGGCCATGAAGACCATATTATCTATCCTCCTCAGAGTGAAAATGTTAACTATGAGGCCGAACTGGCCATTGTTATTTCTAAAAAAGCAGAAAAAGTATCTGAAAATGATGCATTGAATTATGTATTGGGTTATACAGTCCTTAATGATGTAACAGCCCGTGATTTACAGGAAAAGGATGGTCAGTGGACCAGATCCAAAAGTTTTAATACTTTCTGTCCATTAGGCCCCTGTATTGAGACAGATGTAAATCCAAATGATAGAAATATTTCTTTAAGGGTCAATGGTGAATTGAAACAGGATTCTAATACTGAGAATCTAATATTTTCAGTAGAAAAGATTATTAATTTTATCTCGAACATAATGACATTAAATCCTGGAGATGTAATTGCTACCGGTACTCCTCCAGGTGTGGGCAGTTTAAAGGTGGGAGATACTGTTGAAGTAGAAATTGAAGGTATTGGTATTTTAAAAAACGTAGTTAGTTCCTTTTAATCTATTAGCTACATTAATCTAACTTTAATCTATTTACCTAATTTTAATCTAAATTTCTATTATTTTCATAGATTTTCATTCTTTTTGGATTAAAGTCTATACCTATTTTACTTAACAAAACCAAACGATCATCAGACTTGTCTTTATGTTCCCTTCAGATCAAAGAAAAGCTAAAATTTGGATTAATAAAGGCAAAGCCCATCAAAATCTTTCACAATTCTCTGAAGCATTAGAGAGCTTTAATCAAGCATTAATCTTAGACCCTGATTTAGAAGAGGCCAAAGAACTTAAAATTGAAGCATCTAAAAATATCTGATTTCATTTAATGAATAGAAATCATGTTTTAAGGGATATAATTCAAATCAAAAAAATTTTAATTACGATTTAAAAAATATAAATAACAAATAATTAACTTTATTACTTTATTTAACTAAAATATAACCTAAGTTATAACAAGATTTTCTAAAAAAATCCTTTTTTGAGACTTAATTGAGTAATGGGTGATAATATGGTAAAATGGGGACCGGTTATTGTCGGATTTTTCCTGGCAATTATATTAGGTAATTTGTTTGGAGCTTATGTAAATCAATACTGGGGAGTGAATTTAGGGCTATTCATAGCAGGTTTCATTGTTGGTTATTGGGTCCATGAAGGATTCTTCGGTGGAATATGGAATGCTACTGTGGCTGGATCATTTGGGGCCATTGTACTCGCAATTTTGCTTATAGTCGGTGGAACCATTTTTGGAGGCCTTGCCGGATTTGCAGCGGGTGCTGTAACTGGAGCAACTGTTGTAATTGCTGCTTTAATTCTTAATATAGTATTTATGGGAGTTGGAGGAGCAATTGGTGGAATATTGGCAGGTAATGATTAAAAAACAATATAAAAATCATTTAAAATTTTATTTTTTTCATAATATTCTTTTTAATTCATTGATTAAAAAAATTCTACTTATTTCTTTTTATTTAATAGAATATTAAAAAAATATTTTAAAAATAAAATGATTTGTGAATATAATTAATTAATTAATTATAATTTAATTGGACAGATTATAATCTATTAAGTGCATTTTCTATTCTTTTTAAGGCTTCTTCAAGAATGGCCTGGGGACAAGCAATATTTATTCTTACAAATCCACTACCTTCTTCTCCAAATATAAATCCGTCATTTAAACCTACTTTGGCATCTTTTAGCAGAAATTTTTTCAGCTCATTATCATTTAACCCTAATTCACGACAATCTAACCATATTAGATAGGTTCCCTGGGGTTTAATAACTTTAATCTTCGGAATTTTATTTTCAGTATATTGCACTAAAAAGTCTAAATTTTTAGTGATATACTCCATGACTTGCTCCAACCATTCGTCCCCATGACGATAGGCCGCTTCCAGAGCAGTTAGGCCAAAAAGATTAGGACCGGGCACAATTCCAGATTGAGTATTTATGAAATTTTCTCTAATTTCTTTATTAGGGATAATTATGGAAGAAACATCTAGACCCGCCAGATTGAATGTCTTACTAGGTGACATACAGATTATACTGTTTTGCTCAAATTCTTTAGAGATAGTGGCAAACGGAGTATGTTTATTATCCTCAAAAAGGATTTCACAGTGGATTTCATCAGAAATTACTACTAATCCATTATCAATGGCCATCTTTCCCAGTTTGGTGATTTCTTCCCTATTCCATACGCGCCCCACAGGATTATGCGGATTACAGAATATAATGGTTTTTATACGATTAGGATTACTTCCCAGGCCACTGTTAGGAAGAAGTTTAGCTTCTAAATCTTCAAAATCGATTTCATATTTTCCATCAATAAGTTCCAGGCCATTATTTACTATCTGACAACCACTACTAGTCACTGCTGGAAAGAATGGGTAATAAACTGGCTGTTGAAGTAAGACTTCATCACCAGGATGTGTTAGTGAACGTATAGCAATATGTAGTGCTGGAACCACACCTGGAGTAAAAACTACCCACTCTGGTTCAATATCCCAATCAAATTTATCTTTCATCCTTTTAACAACAGCATCAACAATTCCCACACCAGGCCTAGTGTAGCCATAAAATGGATGCTCAATTCTCTCTTTTAGAGCTTTTTTAATTTCTTCGGCCACTGGAAAATCCATATCTGCTACCCATAATGGAATTATGTCATCTTCTCCAAATACAGAACCAATTAAATCCCATTTTAAACAATCAGTATCTTTTCTATTGCATACCTGGTCAAAATCATATTTCACATTAAATACCTCTTAGATAATCATAATTCTATCTTTATTATTTCTAATTCTATTTTATAATTCAATTTATTCAGTAATATTTTATAAAAACTTAACTATTGTTATATATTGATTTTGTTTTAAAATGAAATATAATTATAAAAGTACTACTTAAATTCAACATCTACTAACTCATTAACACACTCAATGGACATTTCAACCGCATTATAGGCCATTATAATATTCAAGGCACCATTATTACAAATTTCCGCACATCTACCACAAATTCTGCATTTTTCTCTATCTATTTTTGCTTTTTCATTTTCCAGTTCAATGGCATTCACAAAACAAATATCTTCTAGGCATCTACCGCAGCCCGAACATTTATCCTCTCGGAATTTAAGTTCCACACCGTTCATAGGCCCAATACTTCGGCCCATTTTTTCAGGAAGATCTGGAGCCATTTTCCACAAACAACAGCACGGACAGCAGTTACAAATGGTTAAAAGTTCTTCTTTAGGTCCAGTATTTAACCACACACTGTCCAGTTTGTTTCTACCAATAATATGCACCAAACCTGCTTCCTGGCATTTATCAACGTGATTTATGGCTTCTTCAGCAGTCACTGTTTTTCCTAATTTTGATGAGATTTTTTTGGCACCAGGACCCAAAAATAAGCAGCCTAAATCATGCGAATAATCCTTACAATTATTAGAAACACGACATAAGCATGAATCCATAATAACGTGGTTATTGGATTTTTTTATTATTTCTTTTAATATCTGGCTGGGAAGTACAGTATCATTGGAAACTGAAATATTAGTATTAAGGTTTATTTCTGCAATATTGAGGTTGGTTATAGCAACAGTACTATCTCTAGGAAGTACTATCATATTATCTCCTTCAAAAAATAGTTTATTAGCTGCCCATGCCAATGGAGGAATTTTTTGACATGTTCGGGCCATGAAAAAGCGAAGATTAAAAGTTACCTTAACGACTTGCAAACTAATGTCGGATACGGTTATTCTAGCCATTTGTTATCTCCTAATTAATCTCTTAATAAATATTTTAGAATTAAATGTAATTAATGTTTAATTAATTATTAGTAAGAAGAATAGATAATTTTTTATTTTTAGGATTATTTTTATATTAATTAATTAATCAACTTATCATATTAATGCATATTCACATGAACAAATAATTTATTCCAATCTTATTTACACTATAAAATCATTATTCTTTAATTTAAGCTTAATCTGTTAAATTCATTGGAATTTCATAATGTGGCGGTTCTGTATGAATTTCATCTATTAAATCTTTATCAAAAATATCTTTTACCTTTAAATCAGAATCTAAATATTCCAAATCTTTTAATAAAGGTAAAAATTTCATTGTTGAATCTATATACTCATCAGGTAGACTAGCACAGTACTTGGGAGATATTTTGAATGTTTCCAGAGCAAATGAATTATTTTCAAGGTCTAATTCACTACTGGCAATTTTTGATGACTTTTCTGGAAATGCACGGTTCATATTGCACGTTTCTTCATGTATTTTTAAAAATTCCTCTACAAATTCTAATTTTTCATTTAAAATATCTTCACGCATTACAATTCCATAACTGGGATTGTAGGGCCACAGATATTCTGGAGCTATCACTACTTTTGCAGATGCAATGGAAGATGCAGTCACGGCCATAGCAGGAGTTCCTACACCAGCATCTATTTCACCTTCTTCTAAGGCATAGGGGATGAGATCGGCCCAAGGATAATTTTTTATTTGAATATCATGATTTGCGGCCACTTCTCGTATTATAACATCGTGTATGCACCCTCTAGACGGAACACCAATTTTTTTCCCTTCAAACTGTGAAATTATATTATTTAAATCTTTTTCATCTAAATTTTTCCCGGGGTGAACTGTTTGGTAATTGTCCTGTGCTACCATCACCGTTCCTTCTACATGTCCCCCAGCAATACATTTTAAATCAAGGCCATTATTTATTCCAATCATTACTGGAGGAAGGCCGATGTATCCCAAATCTATTTCTCCGGAAGAAAAATCTTCTATAATGGCAGGACCTGTGGCAAACAGCTTCCAATCTATTTTTTCTCCGCCTATTTCATTATATAAATTTTTTATAATCAGGGAACTGTGATATATTGTGGATAAATAACCAATTTTCATTTCTATTCCTCATGCTTCTATCATACTCAAGTGTTATTATAACAATTGTTATATTTAAATTTAATTTATATCATAAAGATTGGTTTTTAATAAAATTAGAATAAGAAATTATCCTAGAATAGGGTGGTGAATAATTTATTTTTAAATTAATTTTTATTAATTATTAGAATCTTATTCTTTATTTATAATCATTTAACTTTGATTTTAGATGAAATTATACAATTTAATTCTCATTTTTTATAAAAAAATATTTAATAATTCTCCAAAGTTTTTTATCAAATAAAAAATAAAAAAATAACAAAGAATAGTAAAACTACTAATTAATTAATTAATCTTATAATTGGGAGTTGGGGTAACGCAATGTCTAATGATAAAGAAAAATTATCCAGTGGGATATCAGGGCTTGATGAGATTTTAATGGGTGGATTTGTACCTAACAGATCATATTTACTTCGCGGAATGCCTGGAACAGGTAAAACTGCTCTGGGAATGCATTTTCTATCTGAAGGTGTGAAAAATAATGAGAAAGTTCTTTTCATTAACATGGGGGAACCAACAGATCAGATTATTGATAATGCCCAAAAAATGGGCTTTAATGTAGATAATATTGATTTTTTAGATTTAAGTCCTGATGAAAGTTTTTTTTCTAAAATGGAGGCTTATGATATATTTTCGCCTGCTGAAGTGGAACGGGAATCGACTACCTCGGAGATTATTGAAAAAATCGAATCATTGAATCCCCAAAGAGTATTTTTAGACCCTATAACTCAGTTTAGATATCTTTCGACTGATGAATTCCAGTTTAGAAAACAAGCTCTATCGTTTCTCAGATTTTTAACTGATAAAGGAGCTACCGTTTTATTCACCTCCGAATTTAGTGCTCATGATCCTGATGACGATCTACAATTCATGAGTGATGGTATAATTAACCTTGATTTTTTCTCGGAAGGTAGAAGTATCTCCGTAAGTAAATTCAGGGGATCAGGTTTCCGTTTTGGAACCCATTCTATGAGAATAACTCCAGATGGTGTGAAAGTATATCCTCGTTTGCGCCCTATGTTAAAAGAAAAAGAGTTCAAACATGAAACCATATCTTCCGGTGTTCCTGAGATGGACGAACTTTTACATGGAGGTATAGAAAGAGGTACAGCAACTATTATCAGTGGACCCAGTGGTGTTGGTAAAACTACAATCGGAATTCAATTTATGAAAGAAGCTGCCGGTCGAGGTGAACGTTCAGTTGTTTATACTTTTGAAGAAAGTTTAGAAAGTCTCATAAACCGATGTGAATCAATTAATATACCAGTCAAAAGCATGATTAATACTGGTATGTTAGAGGTAGTTCCGGTAGAGCCTCTTCGATATTCACCTGAAGAATTTGCACAATTGGTAAGGGAGGAAGTTGATTCTAATGAATCTAAGATTGTAATGATTGATAGTACCTCTGGATACACCCTATCCCTACGTGGTGAAGATCCAGTACGCCATCTACACTCTCTCACCAAATATATGACTCGCAGTGGGGTTACAGTTATTCTTATAAATGAAGTGGAAAATATCACTGGGGGCCTTAAAGTAACTGAAATTGGAATCAGTTACCTGGCAGATAACATTATATTCTTACGCTACTTTGAAATGAATGCAGAAATGCGAAAAGCAATAGGTGTTCTTAAAAAACGTTTAAGTGATTTTGAAAAAGGACTTCGTGAGATTACTATAACAAAATATGGAATTAGAGTTGGTCAACCGCTTAAAAACATACGTGGCATACTCAACGGTTCACCCGAAAGAGTTAACAAAGAGGATAGTGACTAAAATGTCACTTAAACCATTAATTCTGGCTTTAAATAGAAATAAACGAAACTTGGAAATTTTAGAGAAAATATTGGGTAAAGAAGGATATCAAGTTGTAGGTGTTTTGGATCCTCCGGAACTGGATTCTGAAATTGAAAAACAAGAAAAAATTGATATGGTATTAATGGACATTTCTGGTTTTGATAAAAGTATCTGGACGTCTTGTGAACGCTTGAGAATAAAAGAAATACCTTTTCTAATTCTCAGTCCACATCATCAAAGAGTAGTTGAAGAGCAAGGTAAAATTGAAGGTGCTCATGGAGTATTGGTCAAACCACTGGTTGTTAAAGAACTTTTAGTACTTATTAAAAGTCTAATTGATGATTAAATTAAATTGTAAATAAATGACCTTGGAGATATAATATGGAAAAGATTTTGATTCTACTTAAAAATCCCAAGAACAGCGAGATGATAAGTACTCTCTTAGGGACTAATTATGATATTATTTGCTCCTTATCTGAAATTGATGAATATTATAAAGATACAGATACTATAAGTCTGGTAATCACTGATTTAATTTCATGGTCTCGAAATGGGGAAAAATTAAAATCTATCAAAGAAAAAGAAA
>JAHFBZ010000026.1 GCA_023249725.1 Methanobacteriaceae archaeon | reverse complement strand
GATTTGATGTTTGTGGTGGATTTTCGCTCACAAGTTTTGCACAGATATCTTCGCAAATAAACATTCAAAGGCTCTTGATCATCAATTAACAATTTTCTATGACGATATTCCTGTTTAATAACATTTTTAGAACCACAATATGGACAAATAGGGTTCATGTATTCGAAATGATTATTTTCATGCAAATACAGTTTTTGATTAAAATTTCGAGCGTTATAATTGGGTTTCAACCGATCCTTTAAAATGGTTTCAAAGTCGTGTTTTCCTGTGAAAAAATCGGAAAGTTTAAGTTGTATGGAGTCAATACTAAACTTGAGAGTGGGTATTATTTGATTTTGCATGATAATATATCTACTCTCACCTAATACTTATATTTAACTAGGCTAATTTTGAATTAGAGTCCATTAAAATCCAGAAAATAATATTTTCAAATATTTTTTTCAAAAGTTCCAACACCCCTAAACTTTACAACCCCCATTTTCCAAATGATTTATTTTTAAGTAAATTCACAAGAATAATCACTTTCAAAGCGCTTTAAATAAGCTAATTTTTAAAAAAACAAACTATATCATTCATGACTTAGAAATAAGTATTTAATAAGAATTTTTATATATGATACCATACAAAAAAATAAATGGAGGAAAATTATGGCTTCAAGTACGATTGCGATACCACAAAATATTTTTCTGTTAATAATTGCTGTAATTGCATTAATAGCTATAGTAGTAGTGGTTATTCAGTGGAGAAGAGTTAGGGAAACTCAGAATAATGCTATTCTGATGGATAAACAAATAGAACTTAAAAAGATATCTTTGGTGGAAAAAGATATGGAATCTAAAAGATTAATGGAAACTGCTATTCCATTACCTAAAGACCAGCAAGATAACCTAATTAATATTCGCCAAGGTACTTCGGAATTAATGGCTGAAATTGGTTATCTCCATACTGAAATAAGTGAGAGATTGGCTAGATTAGAAGCCCAAACCGAGTTCAAGAAACTGCAGAAAATGCTCAATGAGATTGAGAATAAGGAATCAGAACTAGATAAAAATATTAAAAAGGTTAAAGGGGACTAAAAATGGATGCTATATCATTACTGGCAATTCTTGTATTGGCCGGAGCGATTGTAGTACTATTTTATTATTATTTACAAAATTCTAACAATGCCAGTGTTGACAAATTTAAAAGTCAAGTATATGAGTTTGGAGATCGTGTGGGCGGGGCTCATGAGTCTATGTCTGCAATGGGACAAAAAACAGCGGGTGTAGGGGAAAAAATGTCTGGAATGGGTGATAAAATAATGGGAAAAGTTAAAGAGGTTCCTATTAGCACTGATGTTCTTTCCAACAGAATTGATGCTTTTTTAGATGAGAAAAGCGATGAATTAATTAAAGACTGGGACTTGGCAACTAAAACTGATGTTGATGGCCTTGAAAAAAGAATGGATGTAGTTACTCGTAATATTGATGAATTAGAACATAGATTCAATGAGTATAGGGGTTACACTAATAAAAAAATGGATTCACTAGATAAACGGCTTAAAAATCTAGAAGGATTTGAAGAAGAGAAATCTTCTCCTTAATTCAACAGTTTCAGCTAAAATTAATAACTATGGGATGTTATTTTTCTATTTTGTATGTTTGAAAATAATTTGTATAACTTTTTTTCTAAACAAATTAATTAAGAAATTCAATAAAAATAAGCATATATTATCTTAATTTGGAAAATTGAGGGAAACCTTTATATAGGAATACCACTAATGTTATGTTACAGCGGGGTGGGGTAGTCTGGTGATCCCGCGGGGCTCATAACCCCGAGAGCCCTAGTTCAAATCTAGGCCCCGCTATTCTTTTTATAATTAATTTAAAATTAGGTATTTATAATTTTAATCAGGATTTTCCTGTTTATTTATTAATTTTAAATTTTTTTAAATATATAAAATTGTTAGTTTAAGAATAATGCTATACTTTTTTAATATATAATTCTGGAATCTGACCAGCACCTACAATTTTGTATTTTTCATGTGTAGTTTCTTCCAAGGAAGAGATAATAACATTTAAAATTAAGTGAAGTATTATTAAAGACTTTAAATTAGCCTCAATATCAAAATCTGTTTTACTTTCTAATTTAATAATTATATTATGGCCTGTGCGGTCAATTTTTAAGTGATTTTCACTTTCAGGTCCAAATTGACTGATTATAGTTTCCAGGTTCTTAAAAGGGTTTTCTTTATCTAAATTAAGTTCTAATTTTAAATTTTCCCAATTTTCAGGGTTAACATAATCCATTATAGCACTATGATTTGTAATGGTTTCACTTTTGTCTTCGGCCCAATCTTTCATGGCATCTGCTACTGCATTACTGTACCAACCTTTCTCAAATTGATACTTCTGAGATGCTTTTTTTCTGAACTTCAGATCTACATCTGAATCAATTGCTATGGTTACCCTTTTCACTATAACACCTTATTTCATGAAAACATATCATAATACATTTATTACCAAATTTTTTTCATTTATACCTATCGATTAGATTCAATGTCTGAAAATTTAATTTATATAACTTTTTTAATTACGCATATTACTAATAATCAACATTTATCATGGGCATATTTCATTTTCAGAGTATATTCTTTTAATTTGATACTATACATTTTATTAAAAAAGCATTAACTTTTTAATATAAGATGAACAACCATGTTTCATGTCAACTCATAGAATTATGGTTGTTGAGGATGAGGAATTATTGAGCCTAGGCACTACTCTGCATCTGAATTCATTTGGATATGAAGTATTAGGCAATTTTAGGTATGGGGAAGATGCTTTAGAAAAAGTAGTTGAATTAAACCCGGATTTAATATTAATGGATATTGGATTAGCTGGAGATATGGATGGAATCGAGACAACTCAAAGAATCCATGAGAAAATTGATGTTCCAGTAATATACTTGTCTATGCATGCTGATGTGAATACTATTAAGAAATCGAGGTCTACTCGAGCATTCAGATATATGAATAAGCCTTTTAATGAGGAAGAACTTAAATTTACGATTGAAATGGCAATAGAGTCTCATAAAAATGCCAGATTATTAAAAGATGCTGTAAAATATAAGAGTGTCTTAGAAAATATTCCGGCGATTGTTTATCGGACATATGTCGATGAAAATGGGTTCCCGGAAATAGTTCTATTCAATGATAGAATTAAAGACATTACTGGTTTTTCATTAGATGAGATAAATGATAATGAAGTACTATTTTTAATGCCATTAATTATTAAAGAAAATAAAAATAATATCTCCGAACACATTAAAAACTCAATAAACTCCAAAAAAGGTTTTGCTTTGAATTATGAAATCAAAACTAAAAAAGGAGATATTAAACTAATTCATGAAAAATGTGAACCCGTATTATGTGACGACGGAAAATTGAAATACTTTGATGGCATAATTACCGAAATTTTATTATAATAAAAAAAGTGCTAATGAATATATTTTTAATGAGTTATTAATTATCAAAATCTGTTTGATATTTAATTTTAAAATAATAAAAAATTAATAAAATAATAGGAATTAATTTCCTATTCTCCATTTAAAATGGAGACCACGGAATTCATATGCTTTTTAAGATCTTCAGTTTCTTTTAGCAATTTTTGATGTGTTTGTTTATGTTTATTTATTTTTTCTTCTAGAGATCTTTGAATTTTTCCCATTTCGGCCAGTTTTTCATCTTTTTCAGATATGATGTTCATATACTTTTCTTCAGCTTTTTTCAGGCTTTCAATTTCTCTTTCTTGAGATACAGACTCACCGTAAACTTTTGAAAAATTATCTTCCAATTTTTTGAATTCTTTCTCAATTACCTCATGGGCTTTATAATAATCTCCTAATCCTTCTTTGATATCTATGGGCGATTCTGAAATATTTTGAATATTTTCGACTGTTTTTTCCATTGTGCCACCTTTTTTAAGAAGATTTTCAATGCTTAACTTTAAATCCTCATCTCGACAGGTTTTGCTAACAAAATCACCGTTTTTAAAAGTTTTAATTTTATTTAAAAGTTCATCATCGTCATGTGAACTATAAAAAACAATGGGAATATCAAAATGGTCTTCGATGGCTTTTGCAGCACTAATACCATCTAATTCTCCTTTAAGAGATATGTCCATAATTATTAAATCAGTATTTTTATATTCAACTCTTTTTAAAGCTTCTTGTCCTGACAAAGCAATTTTAGGAACTTCATATCCCCAGGATTTAATCTTTCTTTGCAGTTCCATAGCAAAAATACCATCGTCTTCCACTATTAACACGTTTTCTGTCATAATATCCCCCTATTATCACATTTTATAATAATACGTAATCTTTTTGCTAATGTTTTAATTTTAAATGAACATGATGATTTGGTATAATGATGAATTAATTTCTAATTAGTATTAATTACAGATAAATTAATCATTCTATTATATTAATTTATAATTTTATTATTAATAAAAATTATTATTTAAAAATATAAAAACAATTCCTAAATTGTACTGCTTTTCAATCTTTTTTCAGTTTAATTAGCAGTTTATTTAATTACTCATATTATTTTGATAAATGAGAGGATTAATATAAATTCTTACAATATTGGCTTGATTGGGGGCAAACCAGAATTGTAGTGTATGCTACCCAAGGAAATTAAAAATATCAAATCCTCTCATGATTATAAAAATGATAATTAAAGCATATAAAAGAAGCTCTAATGCACTTTTTCACAAAAACACAATTAATCTAAAAATGAAATGAATAATTAATTAAATTTTTTCAGTAAATATCAAATTTATTCTCCGTTGATTATTATACTTCATAACTAAGTTGAACTCAACAAATAGATTTTTATATTATAAAAAAGGACTGATAGTATATTTAATTATTTGATGGCAAGCCGAAGAGCAGCCACCGGTTTCCCTTTTTTAGGGTTTAAACTGAGGAAACTCCACTCATCATACAGAACCGCGGTACTGTGAGGTACTTGCTGAGAAGTTAGACTCTGGAGCAGAAACGACACGTCTTTTAATGAATGAACATGATGCTTTCTCGAAAAAGTTGAAAGACATTAAAAGGAACGGTGAAACGGCCAATCCGTGGGATGCAAGGGCAAAATGCTGCTGTTGACTAACTGTACGAGGCAGAGGTAGTCCGCCTAGATGAATGCTGCTGAAACAGAAAGTGGGTTACTCCCGGCATGCCATCACTCAAACTCTAAAATAGGTTTGATTAATTAAATTTATAATATTAATTTCAAATGCTATTTTTTTAATTATTCAATCAATTTAAAAGCACCTTTCTCACAGTAAAAGAGACCAACCATTTTATATTCTAGTTGCACTGGGCAGCGTGGGCAATGACAACCCCATTTTTCAAGTTTACAACTGGTCGCTCCAGTACTACAATACAAAATTTCTTTTTTAACTTCCATGCATGCACTGTATGCAGGACATCCTGGACATAGGCATTTATCTCTATTTTCAGGAGTATTTGGAACATTAGATAATTTATCATCCATATTAACACATCCATTCTTTTAATAAATCTTTTAATAAATATATGCCTTATTTTCATAAAGTAATTTTTCATTTAGAAAATTATTGGAAATATTAACTTATTAAAAATTAATTAAGCCGGCAATTTATCAACTTTTAATAAAAATAAGAACAAATAGGATTTTCAGCACAATGTATTTTTATTAGTTTTTACTAAAATAAAATAAGAACAAAATGGGAATCTATAGACTTTCTTATAAAAATTTACGCCGGAATAAATGGAGAAATTTTTCTACCATTATTCGAATTGCATTTGGTGTTATAATTCTACTTTTACTTTTAAGTTCTGGAATTGGAATGAAGACTTTTTTAAAGGAAGATCAACCAATCGATAATAATTTAATTTCCAATCAAACTACTAATAAGACATCAAATCTGAACTTAACTAGTGAAGAATTGCTCAATAATGTTACAAACTTTTTTAACACTACCTTTGGTTTGAATTTCAATAATTCTCAAGCTACAGGATTCATTAACCAGATTTTAACTAATTTAATTTATCTGGTGGATATATTGGCCAGTTTGGTATTTTTAGTTGGTATTTTTGGAATAACCTATGCTATGGACATGAATCTTCTGGAACGAAGAAGAGAAATAGCTCTACTAAAATTGATGGGCTTTACTACTTTTCAAGTTGCTGCGACCCATTTATTAGAAGCAGCTTTATTGGGCTTTTTAGGTGCAGTGGTGGGAACTATTCTGGGGTCACTAGCTATTTTCGCAGCCACTAATTTTGTTAAAATAATTTCTATTTCCGTTATTTTGCCCTGGTTGCTCCCAGTATTGGTTATTATACTCACGGCCATTTTAAGTGCCCTAATTGCTTTATTTTCAGTGTGGTTCCATACTAAAAACGATCCAAACGAGGTTTTAAGACATGGATAGGCCAGTTTTAGAATTTAAGGAGGTTCATAAAGAATATGATGATGCTGAAATGAAGTTAATAGCACTCAGCGAAGTTAATTTCAATGTCCAAAAAAATTCTTTGAATATGATTACTGGACCGGCAGGGTCTGGAAAAACAACTTTATTTCATTTAATAATTTTAATGGATCTACCTTCTACTGGAGATATTTTTTTAAATAATGAATCTGTTCTGGAATTATCTTTATCAAAAAGGAGTGTTTTGAGAAGGGAAAAAATAGGGACTATGCTCCGCTGGGGAAACTTAATGCCTTATTTAACTGCCTTAGAAAATATAATGCTCCCTATGATTAATAAAAATGAGCAGAAGGCCATTCAAATCATGGAGCTTTTAGAATTTAGCAAAAAAAAGGATATGCTACCAAAAGATCTTACCCACTTTGATAAACAGAAAACTGCTATGGCCAGGGCACTGGTAAATGAACCTAGTTTAATAGTAGCAGATGAGCCTTTTGGAGATCTAAATAATGAAAAAACCATTAAATTAATGGAATTATTCCATAAAATAAAGAATGAAACAACTATTCTAATTTTATCTGATGATAATGACACTAATTTTGATAAATATTTAGACTCTTCATTTATCTTAGAAAATGGAAAATTAATAAAAATTAATAAAAATTAATAGAATTCATTGAAAATTTGATTTAAGTGCACCGAAGTTAACTTTTATGTGTCTCTATTAATTCAATGACATGAATTTTGCATTTAATTCTATTTAAATTAAAATAACAAATAATAAAATAAGTATTTTTGATTTTAACGTGATTTAATTAATCACCAAACCATGCATATGGCCTAGTGATTGATAGCATCTTTTACCTTATCAAAAAAACCCTTATCTGCATTATGAATTTCTTCTCCACTTATGTCAGCGAACTGCTGCAAGAGCTCTTTTTGTTTGTTGCTTAACTTACGAGGAGTAACCACTTTAACTTTAACATAGAGGTTTCCTTTTCCATTCCATCTTAGATGGGGCATGCCTTGACCTTTAAGACGGAAAGTTGTTTCACTTTGAGTCCCGGCAGGTATTTTAAGTTCTATTGGCTTTTCAAGTGTAGGAACTTCAACAGAATCTCCTAAAGATGCTTGAACAAAACTAATAGGTTTTTCATGGTAAATATTGGCTCCGTCTCTTTGGAAGATTTTGTGATTTTTTACATGCATCATTACATATAAATCACCGGCAGGGCCGTTATGAGCACCTACTTCTCCTTCTCCACTAACTCTTAGACGAGAACCAGTTTCCACACCCGGAGGGACTTTAATGTGGATGCTGCTGCTTTGTTTAATAATTCCCCGTCCATGACAATTGCTACATGGGTGTTCTACAATAGTTCCTTCTCCATGACATTCATGACATGGTCGGATGTTGACCATCTGGCCCAGGAAAGTATTATTTACCTGTCGAATCTGCCCACTTCCTCCACAAGTCTGGCAAGTGGTAGTACTGGTGCCGGGCTCTGCCCGACTGCCTTCACATACGGGACAGGTTTTGGTATGAGGTACTTGAATATCAGTTTCTAATCCATTAAAAGCATCTTCTAATGTTATCTCTAGGTCGTAGTAAACATCGGCTCCTTTTTGAGGTCCATGTCTTCTATTTCCTCCTCCAAAACCAAACATATCAAATATGTTGTTTACATCGAAACCCCCAAATCCACGGAATATGTCTTCGAAGTTTATATTGTTGAATATGTCTTCTTGGGAGAATCCATTCATTCCAGCATGCCCGTACTGGTCATAAGTGCCTCTTTTTTCCTCATCAGAAAGTACACCGTATGCTTCACTGAGTTCTTTAAATTTATCTGATGCTTCTGGATCTTCACTTACATCCGGGTGGTACTTCATGGCCAGTTTTCGGTAGGCCTTTTTAATATCTTTTTTATTGGCTCCTTTCTCTACGCCTAGAACCTCATAATAGTCACGCTTTTCTGCCATTGTATTTTTCACCTTAGGTTAGATTGATATTGGAATCGTATAATAAAATCAGTATAATAACTTCATAATGATTCAGTTAATGAATTTTTAAATTATTTTTAAATTCTTAATTTTTATAATGAATAAGTTAGTGTGAATAGTAATTAAAGTTTATTAAGTATTTATAAATTAAATTAATTTTAAAATACACGTTTTGAAAATATTATAATGAAATTAATTGAACTTATTTAATGAATTTTGATAAGTGGATTCAAATAACTGTTGATTTTTTATTAAGTAAAAAATTTGAAGATGAGAATAATAGAATAAGATAAAATAGAATTAAGATAAAATCAGTAGATTAATGAATATCACTAATTTAACTTTTATTTATCAAAATTCTATTTCTCTGCTTATTTCAATTCTTCATTCTTCAATTCTAATTATTTTTTAACTTCGTAGTCAGCATCGATGGTGTCATCGTCAGCAGCATTACCTGAATTTCCTTGTTCTGCTCCAGCTTGGTCTTGACCTTGTTGTTGCTGGGCCTGTTCTTGCTGGGCTTGCTGATAGATGGCTGCACCAATTTCCTGAACTATTTTGGTTAACTCTTCAGTTTTTTCTTTAATTGCAGCAACATCGTCACCAGTAACCAGTTCTCGAAGTTCGCCCACTAATTTTTCCACATTTTCCTTTTTATCACCTGGAACTTTGTCTCCCAGTTCTTCTAAGGTTTTTTCAGAGGTGTAGATCATGGAGTCTGCATTGTTGCGAACTTCAATTTCTTCCTGTTTCTGTTTATCCTCTTCAGCGTGCAGTTCCGCGTCTCTAACTTTTTGATCGATTTCATCATCAGAAAGCTTGTTAGGAGCAGTAATGGTTATGGCTTGTTCTTTACCAGTTCCCATGTCCTTAGCAGAAACATTCATAATACCATTGGCATCTATATCAAATGAAACTTCGATTTGAGGCATCCCTCTTGGTGCTGGTGGGATTCCTACTAACTGGAATCTTCCGAGTGTTGCATTATCTGCAGCCATTGGCCTTTCTCCCTGCAGAACATGTATATCTACAGAAGTTTGAGAATCTGCTGCGGTAGAGAATACTTGACTCTTTTTAGCAGGAATGGTGGTGTTTCTTTCAATTAACTTGGTTGATACTCCACCTAAGGTTTCAATTCCTAAGGATAATGGTGTTACATCCAGAAGAACCAGATCTTTGATTTCTCCGGCAAGTACTCCACCCTGGATAGCAGCTCCCATGGCCACACATTCCATAGGGTCAATTCCTCTTTCAATGGTTTTTCCAATGAAGTCTTCCACGAATTTTTGAACAACAGGCATCCTGGTTGGTCCTCCTACCAGAATTATCTTGTCTACATCGTTTTTACTCATTTTGGCATCAGAAATGGCTTGTTGCATTGGTCCTGAACACTTTTTGATAATTGGATCAACCAGTTCTTCTAATTTGGCTCTGGTTAAGGTGTGAATCAGATTTTTAGGCCCATCTGCAGCTACAGTAATGAATGGTAAGTTAATTTCAGTGGTTAAAGTGGTTGAAAGTTCGATTTTGGCCTTTTCACCAGCTTCTCTTAATCTTTGCACTGCTTGATCATCAAGCATCAGGTCGATTCCAGTTTCTTTCTTGAATTCACTGGCCAGATAATTCATTATGGTGTTATCCATATCGGTTCCACCTAATTTAGTGTCTCCACTGGTGGATTTTACTTCAAATACTCCTCCACCAAATTCCATAATGGTTACATCTAATGTTCCACCACCAAAATCAAAAACCATGATTTCTAATTCTTCTTCCTGTTCTTTGTCCACACCATAGGCTAAACTGGCTGAAGTAGGTTCATTTACCAGACGAACTACATCCAAACCAGCAATGGTTCCCGCGTCCTTGGTAGCAGTCCTCTGGTTGTCGTCAAAGTAAGCAGGAACAGTAATTACAGCTTTTTTAACTTCTTCTCCCAGGAAGGATTCGGCGTCTTTTTTAATTTTTTGTAAGATGAAAGCAGATATTTCTTGAGGAGTGTATTGTTTCCCACGAACATTTACTTTGGTACTGGTTCCCATACTTCTTTTAATAGCACTGATGGTATTTTCAGGGTTGGTAACAGCTTGTCTTCTGGCAGGTTCTCCTACCAATCTTTGACCGTCTTCTGTGAAGGCCACATAACTTGGGAAAGCTTTACCATACTGGGAAGCACCTTCTGCACTTGGTATGACTGTTGGTTTTCCTCCAACCAGTACTGCTGCTGCAGAATTACTTGTTCCTAAATCAATTCCTATAATTTTTTCTTTTTTTGCCATAAATTTCACCTCTAACTCTTTAAAAATTTATATAAACTTTATTTATTCTTATTTTAAGATTTGAAACACTTTTTGAGTATTTTTTAAAAAAATTAAATTAAATTTTTATAATATTTAATTTTTTTCTTTTGCTATTTTTTACAGACATTTACCATAGAATACTTAATTACCTTATCTTTTAAGGCGTATCCTTTGGCCAACTCTTCAATAACCATTCCACTTTCATAATCTTCATTATCTTCGGCCATAAGGGCTTCATGTTTGAATGGATCGAATTTTTCGCCATGGGTGGGGATTTCCACTAGACCTTCTTTTTCCAGGGTGTTTTTGAGCTTACTGTAAATAATTTCCAGGCCCTCTCGCAGTTCTTCTGCGGTTTCACACGTATTCAAGGCACGCTCAAAGTCTTGGTAAACGTCCAGTATCTTTAAGATTAAACCTTCATTGGCATAAGCAATGGTTTGGGATTGCTGTTTTTCAGTGTGTTTTTTGTAATTTTCAAAATCAGCCTGCAGGCGCTGCATGTGAGATACATATTCTGCTATCTTTTCGTCTTTTTCTTCCAAGTCTTTTTCTTTTTCTGAGAGTGTTTCTTCCAATTCTTCCAGTTTATCAAGAGCTTCCTGAAGTGACGTTTCTTTCTCATCAAGCAGGGACTTTTTTTTCTTTAGCTCTTCTTCGAGCTTTTTAAATTCATCGTCTCCACACATTAGTTCACCTTTCACTTGATTAAATAGGATTAAAGAAATAGGATTAAAGAAAATATATTAATTCAATATTTATTTCAATCTTTAATCATTCTTTAATTCAAATTATATTTGTTAATAAACATTATTTGTTGAAAATTCATTCAATTAATTCTAGTATAACAACTAATTTTCAATGAAATTTTCATATTAATCTATATGCTGGATCTATATGCTGGTTACTTATTAAAGTTACCAAAGGTTATACAATTGCAACCCTAATTGATTATAGTTACAAAAGGTTATATAAACCTTTCTACAATAGTTATAGTGATGACTCAAAATTCATTTGATAATACGGACATAGAGGCCATACTGGATGTTATGGGATGCCGTACCCGACGTGAAATCATTAATCTTCTTAGAGAAGAACCTAGATTCGTGAGTCAAATTTCTAAAGAACTTGAAATTGGTCAAAAAGCTATAATTGAGCATTTAAGGGCAATGGAAGAGTTAGGATTACTGAGATCTTCATTTAAAAAAATTGAGCGGGGACGGCCCAGAAAATACTATGACATGCCCCAGGACATCACAGTAAATATCATAATTAATCAAAATACTTTCCAAGTAGATATCACAGAAGAAGCATTAGGTAGAAAACAACTTCCTTCAGGGGATGAGTGGTCCAAACTGCTTAACATAGAACAGAGGATAATAAGTGGTCAATGGGAAGCCATAGACGAATTAAAATTACTCATAAGATTGTATGGTACTCTTAAAGAGAGAGCAGAACAATTTCTAGAAGATATTGAAATATCAACCAAGGAATAGTTGCTTCAATCATTTTTTTCTTTTTTTTTATTATTTTTATTTATTTAATTCAATATTTATTCAAATTAATTATATCATAAATTTCATTTAAAAAAGACCAAAACAAAAAGAGCTTAATTAGATATTAATATATTCTGCTAAGAAAATTCTGCTTAGGAAGATTAATTAAATAAAAAAAATATTTAAAATATGTTTATTTATATTTAATAGCAGCAATGGCGGCCTGGCCCAGTGATACAGAACCATCACCAGCACATGAGTTTTTATGCTGCACAAAACGATAATCTTGATTTTCCACATACTCTTTAATGGCCAAACTTATGGCTTCATTGTAGAAAACCCCTCCCGTTCCCCCAATAATATCCAAACCTTTTTTAGCTGCTGATTTAATGGCCAAAGCAGCCATACCTTCAGCTAGAGTTTTTTGAGCGGTATTTGCAATATCTGGAACAGATTCCCCCCTTTGAATATTTTCCATAACTTCTTTTAAAATTAAAGATGTATCTAAAACATCTCTACCCTCATGTTTTTTAATTTCAAAGGACATATCCAGATTTTTTGTACTTTTATAGGCCACAGACTCCAGCTTCATAGCGCATTCTCCTTCATAAGTACGTTTACCACAGATATGCAATGCTGCAGAAATAGCATCCAGCACACGTCCGGTACTGGTGCTAACTCCTACATTGACATCGCGTTCTAACTGCTGTAGTACCAGATCTATTTCGGTCTGGGCATGAGGGAAATAGGCCAGATAATTATTAATTAATAATTTTCGAAGGGGGGATGGTTCATAATATTCCTGCAACATGGAAACCAGCATTCTTGCAGGATATTTGGTGCATAAATCTCCACCTGCCATTTTTTGTGGCATTAAACTTGACATTCTTTCATATTCTGCACCATTGATGTGTAATATTTCTCCCCCCCAAGCAGTTCCATCCTTTCCATAACCTACGCCATCGGCAGCAATACAGATCATTTCTTTCAGGTTATTATCCACAGCAAGGGCTGCACCATGGGCATGGTGATGCTGCACGGGTAAAACTGGGCAAGAATACTTTTCAGCCAGCTCATGGGCCAATTTAGTGGTGAAAAATTGTGGATGGAAGTCACAGGCCACTAAATCAACAGAATCAGTACTGGTAATGCTCATCATGTGGCTTATGGCTTCTTGCAAGTATTCATAGGTAGCAAATTTACTGGTATCTCCTATATGTTGAGATAGGTAGCATTTGCCTTCTTTGAGAAGAGAAAATGTTACATCAATCTCTGGGCCCAAGGCCAGTACATTAATATCCTCTGAAATGTGCGATAAATCATAAGGCTCGGGAACATATCCTCGAGAGCGGCGAATAAATGCCATATCTTCTCCTCTAAAGCGAACTACTGAATCATCGCAACGATTAATAATTTTTCTGTCGTGAAGTAAGAAATAATCAGCAATTCCATCCAACTTTTTCACAATATCTGTGTTTCTGGTGAGCATAGGTTCTCCAGGCATATTAGCTGAAGTCATGATATATGCTGGTTCGTCAGTGTGCTGGAATAAAATATGCTGCAATCCTGAATAGGGTAACATAATTCCTATATTGTGTAATTCAGGAGCCACAGATGGGGCAAAAAAATAATTTTCACTCTTTTTTAAAACTACTATGGGTCTGTGACGTGATGTAATGACATTTTCTTCTTGAGGGGAAATGGTAGCAAATTTTTTAATGGTGTCCAGATCGGGAGACATACAAGCAAATGGTTGATTAAATCTTCCCAGTCTTTCACGTAACTTCAAAACAGGAGTTTCTTCAGTAACCTTACATACCAGGTGGGTTCCACCAAGTCCCTTTATGGCTAAGATATTTCCTTCATCTAGAAGTTTGGCGGTCTCTTTAATGGGATTATCAACATCAAAACGACAACAACTATATAAAAAGACTTCTGGCCCACATTCTGGACAACATGTGGCCTCGGCATGATATCGACGGTCTTCAGGATTTTTATATTCTTTTTCGCATGAAGTACAGAGTGGAAATTCGTCCATGCTGGTTCTTTCTCTATCATAGGGGATGGAATCAATTACTGTAAAACGAGGCCCACAATCGGTGCAAGCAGTAAATGGATAGGCATATCTACAATCGCTATGGGTGTTTATTTCTTTTAAACAAGCATCGCAAGTGGCCACATCTGGTGGAATTACGGCGGAGCCTGAAAAATCTGATGAACTTTCTAGAATGCTAAAATCAGAATATTCTTCTTTATTTTCAATCCATTCCAGTTTTAATGAGGATATTTTAGAAATTGGGGGTTTTTTGCTTTGAATATCCTTTGAAAATTGTTTTATTTTATTGTCATCTCCTTCTAAGACAATTTCCACTATATTTCCCAGATTTCTCACATAACCAGTAAGGTGAAGTCCTAGGGCTAATCGATAAACAGTAGGCCTGAAACCCACGCCTTGCACAATCCCTTGAACCAGTATTCGGGCCTTATCCAATTTCACACACCTCAGTTAATAATTATATCTATTAGCTCTCTAAATAAAATATCTAATAGATCATATTCAATTATCAATTAATATTTAATTAGTAAATAATTTATAAAAATTTATTATATTATTCAATAATTTTGCTGATTTGTTGAATTATATCAGAATATTAATTGTTATTTAATGATTTTATAGTGTATAATATTATATTTAATGAACATTTTGCAACTTGTCCTGGCATGCATTTCCAGTGTATCATCACTCTTTTTAAATATTTATCTTTATATATTTATTATAGATAATACATTAGATGACATTAATTAAAGTGTAAATGTTAAATAAATTCGACATTAATTTTAATTAATAATATTATAATAAATAGAATTTAAAGGGAATTCAAACTGAATTAAGAATTATAATGGTGATAAAATGATGCAAATTCTTGAAAGACTTTCCAAGGGAGAAATATCCCCTGAAGATGCTGAAAAACTTATTAAAGATAATCAGATAATGGAAGTGGGAGATTTTGCCAAGCTGGATATGTGCCGGGAGTCGCGCACTGGCTTTCCAGAGGCCATTTTTGCATCAGGAAAGAAAGACCACGAAATCGTAAAAATTATTTTAAGCTGTGCAGATCGGGCCCATATGATGGTCACCCGTCTTGAAAAAGATAGATATGATAATATATGTGGCGAATTGGAACCTTTAATTAACAAAGGTCTGAAATTGAATTACAATGAACGGGCCCGTATTTTAGTAATTAAAGATGAAAAAAAGTCAGTAAAAAAAATCGGAAAAGTTGGTATAATCACTGCTGGAACTTCAGACATCCCAGTAGCAGAAGAAGCTCGGGTAGTGGCCGAGGAAGCTGGTTGTGAAACAATTGCCTCCTATGACGTGGGTGTGGCCGGAATTCATCGCTTATTTTCTCATCTGGATCATATGATGAACGAAGAGGTTCAGGTGATTATTGTGGCTGCTGGAATGGAAGGGGCCCTTCCTTCAGTAGTGGCGGGCATGGTTGATGTTCCAGTAATTGGCCTGCCTACTTCGGTGGGTTATGGTGTAGGGGAAGGTGGTTTCACGGCCCTTTACTCGATGCTGCAGTCATGTGCACCGGGAATTGCTGTGGTAAATATTGATAATGGATTTGGGGCGGGAGTATTTGCAGTTACTCTAATAAAGCAAATAAATAAGTCAAAACAAGTATTGTGATTAGTTAAATATAATTCTGGTAAAATTAACTTTTTTCTTATTTTTTTTCTCTTTTTAAGTTTCTCCTTTCCCCATCTATATTTTAATCATCTATATCATCTTCATATTCACAGTAATCCTTTCCCCATTGACACAATGAATCTAATATAGGCATTACTGAATCTCCCTTAGCAGTTAAACGATATTCTACGCGTGGAGGAACTTCTGCATAGACTTTCCGATGTATTATTTCATCACTTTCTAGCTCTCGCAGGGTTTTAGTAAGCATTCTTTGAGTTATGGCTGGCAATTTATTGTTGATTTCACTGAATCGTTGTTTTCCATCTTTTAGAGAATATAGAACTAATGGTTTCCATTTGCCACCTATTTCATTAATAGCAGCTTCTACGGAACACATATGCTCTTTTTCAGCACTATTTCTATTTTTAACTTTATTTTTCTCTCTATTTGTCATTATATCCCCTGATTTGATATTAGAATCTGATTTTATTAAAATTGAATCAATAAAATTTTTGCATTATTGTGGTATATCTTATGTTAGTTAGTATACTTTTTGTAAGTATATATGGTTTTTGTTAGTACTCTTTTAAATACAAATAGTAACTATAGTATTGTGTTGACTACTAACTTGAGGTGAAAACATGATGGTAAAATTCGATTTACAACATTTCTGCTGTGGTCCTAAAGGCTGTGAGATTGAAGTTGCTTACGGCGAAATGATGGACGCAGAAGATTAAGAAAAGTTTTTAAACATTTTAAACATTTTAAAATTATTTTTTAATTTTTTATTTTATTTTATTTATTTTTTATCAGTTTTTGTAAAAATTTAATTTTCATATTAAAGAACGATTATTTATCCTTTTAAATATTCATTTACTAACAATAATTTGAAATATCATTTAGAATAATATTTTATTAAATGAAATAAATAATTATCTTGCTTGGTGAGATCATGGAAGTTTTTGAAGCTATATCTAAAAGAAAAAGTATTAGAAAATACCAGAACAAGGAAATAGAAGATGAAAAACTCGATAAAATTTTAGAATCGGCCAGAATCGCACCTTCTGCAGCAAATAGGCAGGAATGGAAATTTATTGTGGTTAAAAATCAAGAGACTCGTGATAAACTGGTGGGAGCTGCTAACGGCCAAAAATTTGTAGGTCAAGCTCCAGTAACAATTGTGGCCTGTTCCACGGAATCAGAAAGAGTTATGCCTTGTGGTCAATACGCTTATACTGTGGACTTGTCAATTGCAGTATCTTTCATGATTTTAGAGGCCACTGAACTAGGTCTGGGTACTTGCTGGCTAGGGGCCTATAGTGAAGATGCAGTTAAGGAAATTTTAGATATTCCTGAAGAAATAAGTACTGTGGCTATGTTTACTTTAGGATATGCAGATAATGGATCAGTAAATACTCCAAGAAAGGCCATCGATGATATTATTTGTTATGAAAAGTATGAATAATACTTATTCACTTTTCATTTATATATTTCCATAAAAAAATTAAAATTATTCCAAAAATAATTAAATTTATTTAATTCTTATTTTCCATAAATCAAATAATACTATAATAAATAAAATTTTTACTATTTTTGCCCGTGGGGACATACATGGATACATAATCCACAGACGGGCATTTCACCAGCTTTTTCTAATTCTTTGAAGTATTCCTCACACTTTCGAGCATCGTATCGTACTTCTCGTGCTTCATCCGCATGAAAACTTCTCCCAGTAAATGCATTGGCTGGGCATACTTCTACACATTTGTTACATTCTCCGCAGGAATCTTCCATAGGGCTACCCGTAACTTCTAGTGGGGCATTGGTCAGTACAGTAATCCAACGTACCCTGGGCCCAGCCTCAGGATTAATAAGTAAACAACTTTTTCCAATCCAACCAATACCAGCCAAATGGGCGGCTAATTTATGAGAAAAAACGGCGGCTATACGCTCATCATCGCAACGCTTGGAAGCAGGTATGGGTAGGACTCTAAAACCCTCTTTTTGTAAGAAATTACTTATTTTATAGGAAACAATATCCAACCGCTGGTTGGTTACTTCATAGGCGTGTAGATAATTCACTGCTTCCGGTCTATCCATTTCTGTGGATAATTGATCTACCACATCATCTAATAATCTTATTCCCAGAGTAATAGATTTTGGATATTCATCAAGGAGATCTCGTGCGTATTCCTTAATAAAATGTCTGGCTGGAGTTAAATCGGCCACTCCTACAAATTCCACACCATCATTTTCTGCAATTTCTTTTATTTTGCCGTAGAGGTTCATTATATCACACAGTTACCATAAAAGCTCATGAAATCTAAATTAAATCTAATATTCACTATATTTAAAAATATTTATTTTTTAACTCGGTGGTGGATGAGTGGGGTCTAATTTTATATAAAAAGTTCATTATCTTATTTTTGAGCCATATTTATGCGCATTACTCATTATTATAATACCTTTTGAAAATTCGACAGATTGCCAGGGCTACCCAGTATATTAAATCTTTATCTCTAATCATTAGAAGTTTTAAATTGAAGGTGCCATCTGTGTTTTGTTGTTGCGCCAGCCAATCCAGAGCCAAGTTTATCTGAGGTTCTTCTTTTTTAAATCCTAAAAAATATAAAGAATCAAGAGAAGTAACAATGTTAGTGAACCAGAATGGGAAAGAAACACTTTCCCAGTATTTTTTATCTTGCCGGTCATTATATTTATCTCTCTGGAAAAATCGACTCATTAGTAGCTTCCCAGCGTAATGGGCGTCAGGGATTGACGATATTCTGGATGAGCAGCAAAAGCTCTAAGAACCATCCCTGTAATTAAGTGGGAAAATGGTTTACTAGGGTCTGATGGCAGTGGTCGCGGAAGTTTTAATGAATCAGTATAATTTATTTTCAAGGTTCTAAATGGAATGGCCCATCCGCCATCATTTTGTCGGTGAGAAAGCAGCCAATGAAATCTTTTTTCTATTCTAAGATCGTCAAAGTATTCTGATTTTATTAGAAGTTCCATAATTGCAGAGGAATAGGTGGGAGCATACTGTTTTCCATAAATTCCTCTAAAGTCCCCTTCGTTGGTCTGACACTTAAAAAAAAATTCCGCGGCCTTTTCAATGGAGGGATGATTTTTATGGAATCCGTATTTTTCTACCAATTCTCCTAACTGTCTAAATGTCTCCAACTGGTCATAATCCTCTGCAGATCGTAATTTATGATTTCCTCCAAGGTATTTCCAGAAACCATCATCTTGCTGTTTATTAATTATTTTTTTAGGGGCTGGCAACTCCCAAAGCGTATTGATTTTTGCTACTTTTTCCTCTAAAAGATCCCTTCTGGTGAAATAATCAATGGCGGGATTAGAACAATTTAATAAAGTATTTAGGGGATTGAATTGTAATTCGTCGAGCCACATGCTTCTTTACCTAATCTATTTCTTTTCCTTCTTTTCCAGGATAAGATGTCTGGGAAGAAATTGAAACTGCTATAAAATGGCAGTAAATCTTCATTGCCCACGGCCACCACGATTTTTAATTCGTCAGTATCCTGACTTTCCATCCATGCAATGGCCCTTTTCACCATTTCTTTACCTAAACCTAACTTTCTATACTTTTTTTCTAGATAAATAGAATCTATTTCTCCTTTACCTTCATCACTAATGGAACTAATGCAATAACCTACAAAACAGTCTTTATCACAATCAGATACAACTTCTACTCGCATATTGCATCGGGATGATTTTTTTAAAAGTTCCTCTTTTCTATCCTCAAAATTGATGGTCTGATATTTTTCCTGAAAATGAGGAGATATGTTGGTATGATGATCTTTAAGATTCTTCCAGAGCGGCTTAATAAGATCTAAATCTTCACAACTAATAATTTTAAATTCAAATTTTTTGCTCATTTTCCACTACCTCATTTACAAATACTGTTTTTCTGGATTCATTTTCGTCCGTATAAAACCACAAAATTATAATATTTGTAAAAAACATCCACATCTTTAAATCCGGCTTCCTCTAGCCAGTTTATGTTGTCTTCCAGTGTGGCGGGATTGTCAAACTTCATGCGCTCTAAAATAACAGTTTTATCATCTTCTTCAAGATTGGCCTGCTGAATTACTTCCAGCCAGTTCTTCTGGTAAGTTTCTTCACAGTAAGAATTTGGTGCGATTACTTCATCAGCATTTAAGAATAAACCACCAGGATTTAAGTGATCATACGCTTTTTGATAAAGTAATTTAATGTCGCTATGGTTTAAATGGTGAATAGAAAGTGAAGAGACGATCATATCAAAGGAAAAATCAAAATCATATTTTAGATAATCTTCATTGATGTATTCAAAGTTATCATGGCCTGAAAATCGATTTTTAGCAATATTCAACATTTCTGGGGCCATATCTACTAATTGAAACCGTGCTTTTGGATGTTTTTCCCAGAGAAGCTGAGTTAAAAGACCAGTGCCTGCTCCTAAATCCAATATTCGAGGATTTTCATTTTCTACTTGAGCAAGCTGAACTAAAGTTCCATAATAAACGTCAAAATTAGGTATAATTGCTTTTCGATCTTTATCATATGCGCTGGCAGCATTATCGAACTTTTTTATTAGTGAATTTCTATCTTCTTGACTCATATAATCCCTGCTGATTTTTTACTTAATATGCTCTTGATACATTATTTAGTTTTATTTCACATTAATTAATATTATATTAAAACTAAATTTATAATTCTATCAATTTTAATCAGTATTAGATTAATTTGATTTTAATAGAATTTTACAATTAATATTTACAGATTTTAAATAAGGAGTTCCTATAATGATAATAAAAAAATTTGATTTGGATGTTCATGACTCTAAAAAGGTTTCAGAACTCATTTATTTCACAGATTCTCACACTTATGATCAGATATTAAAAAATAAATCTCAGGCAGTAAATAAAATTGAAAAACTGGTAAAAGCTGGAAATAATAGTATTGGATATGAAAATATTTTCGTGGTCACGGAGTATGATGGCGAAGATGTTTTAGGAATGTTAATAACTTCTAGTAGTGAAGAATACAGTTCTAAGCAGGAAATTAAAGCATTTTTAAAAGTTTTTTCACCTTTAGATGTAATAAGATTCACTATTTTAGGTTTAATTGATGCCAGGCTTTTAACAGATGTTGGACCTCAAGATTTTTATCTGGCATGTGTAGCTGTGGATGAAAAGGCCCGAGGCCAAGGTATCGGAACATTTATTTTAGAAAGTGCAGTGGAAATTTCCAGGGACGAAGGAAAAGAAAAGGCAGTATTAGATGTTGATTTTAATAATGAAGGGGCCCGGCGATTATATGAGCGATTTGGATTTAAAATCTCTGGCCAAAAGACCATGAGCTGGTTTGGTGGGGACAAGGGAATGTATAATATGGAGTTTTTAATTAAATAAATAATATATAATAAAACCAAAATTTTGAAACTAATTGGTTAGGGAGGGGTAAAAGATGAAAATAGGAATTATTGTGTATTCTAAAACTGAAAATACGTATTCTGTAGCTGAAAAACTTCAAGAAAAGTTCCAGGAAAATGGCCACGAAGTAGAAATTGAAAGAGTTATTCCGGCGGGTGAAGTTCCTCCTCGAGCAAAAAATGTAGAGTTTCAAAGTAAACCTGAGCTCAAATCATATGATGCTCTAATTTTTGGTGCCCCAGTACATGCATTTTCCCTGGCACCTCCTATGAAATCCTATCTGGAGCAACTTGACTCATTGCAAGATAAGAAAATTGCTTGTTTTGTTACTAAGGGCCTAAGATTTAATTGGACCGGTGGAAATCAAGCCATTGGGAAAATGAAAAAAATATGCGAGTCCAAAGGTGGAAAAGTAGTTGGAACTGATATTGTGGTCTGGAATAAGAGTAAGGATCAAAAAATTGACGAGATGATTCGGAAATTTGCTGTTTTATTTTAAAATACACATACCATTCTTTTAAATTATTTTTAATTCACATATTATGTAAGAAATCCTTAATAGCTTTGATAAATTCCGAGCTTAGATCTCGAGGAAGCCAGTGTCCACACTCTTCAATCTCCACTAATTGACATTAACACAATAATTAAACAGTTATATTTTATTTGTTCAAGGATTTGTTATTATGGAAATTATTTACAAAAAGATTAAAGATTTTTCGCAAAAAGAACTACAGGATTTGTTCCTTTCCGTAGAATGGGATTCTGGAAATTATCCTGAAAAACTAAAAATGGCCATAAAGAATTCTCATAGGGTTTATTCGGCATATGATGGGGATAAATTAGTGGGTCTAATTAATTCTTTATCTGATGGAGTAATGACTGCATATTTTCACTATTTGCTGGTCAGGCCAGAATATCAGAGTATGGGAATTGGGAAAAAACTGGTGGAATTAATGCTGGAAGAATACGAGGGCCTGGCACGAAAAGCAATTATTGCCTATGATGATGAGGTTGAATTTTATAAAAAATGTGGTTTTGAAGTGGGAGAAGATAAAAGCGCCATGTTTGTCACTTATTTGAAAACATGATGGATTAAAATCAATTTATTCTTTTTTAAATTCCCTTAAATTTTTATTCAATATCAAAATTTCATTTACTTCTTTTATTAATTTTATAAATTTCAAATTCTAAATTCTCATAAAACCAAACCTTTATATGCAAATTCATCAGAATATCAACTACTCGATATCAAGTGGTCGATATCGACTGATTGATATGAGAATTTGGATTAAGTAAATTCCAATATTTATTCAATATGGCCAATTTGCTAAATCCACTTATTAACAAATAATCAATTAATGAAATAAAATATTCCATAATCAAATAGGAGAAATTGATTTAGAATGTGGGATAACTGGAAGAATACATTACACAACTGGAAAAGTCTGCATGAAAAAGTAGATCAACTTCATAAATTAGGCGGCCTAAGAATTTGGATACTCCATGTACTGAGCCACGGCCCAAAAAATGGGGTAGAAATAATGGATTCTATACAGGAACACTATGAGGGAATGTATAAGATGAAAGATCATTTTTCAGATGTTTCTCATTCAGGAAGACACTACAACATGCATCTTAACAAAACCATGAAACGTGCGGCTTCACGCCCTTCGCCAGGTTCTATATATCCCATGCTAAAAAAAATGGTCGCCGAAGATTTAATAACCAAAATGGATGATGGGAAATACGATTTAACAGATACTGGCCGGGAAACCATCTATGAAATATTTGGAAATACACATAACCGCCAGGGTACTTATCACCAACCGCAGGCCATTGAAAGTGCATTAATGGAAATTGATAACTACATTTCATATCTGGAAGATATAAAAAAAGAGAATCTATCTCCTCATAAAGATATAATAGAATCTTTAAATGAGAGATTTAGCAAAATAAAAGATTCACTTGATGAAAATTAAAAAATAAATAAGGCCCCAAACTCAGTATTATTATCTACCGCCTCCAACGTGTTTATAAAATACTTCTGGGGCCTCATTATATCTTCCTAATTTTTACATGGATAGCTCGCCTTAGCCGGGGCTATCTTCAAATTTGTGTGGATATTTTCATGGAATAGAAAAAAATGGATGATAAACTAAGGATGTAAAAGATATTAAGGATGTAAAAATATGCAATTTGAAAATCTGGCAAGGAAAACCATTGAAAATGAATGTGAGGATTATTATTTTGGCATTGCTGATTTATCCACAGTCCAAAAGTCTGAAACTCAAAAATATGGTTCCCTATTAGATGCATATCCTAATGCGATTTCTATAGGCCTAACTATATTTCCCAAAATTTCCCACAAATCACATCAGAGTGAATATGAAAAAATTTATAATGACACAAAAAAAGTGACAGATGGTAAACTAGATATTATAACTGCAAATTTGAGTGAACTGCTACAGAAAAATGCCTATGCGGCGTTTCCGGTTCCTAAGATAGAAACTAATGAAAAACTATTCCTTTATTTACATAAAATGGCAGCTAAGATGGCAGGTCTGGATCGAATTGAAAAAGATTCGCCTAATCGAACTCTAAATGGGGATAATTATGTTAATTGGGGTACAGTACTAACTAATGCTCCATTATAACTCATATATTTTGAATCCTGGGTGATAAAAATGTTAACAGAATTTAGATTAAAAATGTTAAATAGAGAAGCGGATTCTCCAAAAAATAAGTCTCTAGAAATCATTAAAAATCTTAATATAGAAAATGGAATGGTTGTAGCAGATATAGGTACTGGTGGAGGTTATTTCACCAAGGAATTTTCCAGAAAAGTAAGGGAAAATGGAATAGTTCATGCCATTGACATCAATCAGAAGGCCCTTGATTTTATATCAAATAATCTTGAAAAAGAAAGCATTAAAAACGTGAAAACATTACTGGCTAATCCTAATGGCATAAATCTGCCTGAGAAAAGTGTGGATTTGATTTTCTTAAGAAATGCGTTTCATCATCTACCAGAACAAGAGAAATACTTTAAAAATATTAAACAATTCTTAAAGGATGATGGAAAAATAGCTATAATTGATTATAAACAGAAAGGATTCAGTTTAGTAGGACTTTTTGGCCATTATACTCCTGAAAATGAATTGTTAGATATTATGGACAGAGCGGGCTTTTCTAGCTTGCAAAAATTTGATTTTCTACCCAATCAATTATTCATAACCTTTGAAAAGAAATCATGAAATTTATCAAATTCATTTTTTTCTTGATTTTATCAATATGTTTTTAATTAGAAAAATAATTAATTAAAATTGTTTTAAATTGAAAAAGGAAGGATTTAAATGTCTATTAAAACAGCAGTTAAAGAACATTTCCAACAGGCCCCCATTGCTGATCACTGGGCCTATTTTTTCTCAGAAGAAAGTGTAAATGAAATGAATGACCTAATTTTCACGGATAATGGCCTGGAAATTAGAAAATTTAATTCCAGTGATTTGGATAACTGTTCAAAATTATTTAAGAAGGTATTCTCCTCTGATCCCTGGTATGACGTCTGGAACTCTCTGGAACAGGCCCGGAATTATCTGAGTGAATTAATAAAAAATCCTTCATTTGAAGGATTTGTAGCCTGTGAAGGTTCTGATATAGTGGCCGTTTGTTTAGGACATAATAGGTCGTGGTGGTCTGGCCAGGAATTCTTTGTAAATGAGTTCTTTGTGGAAAATGAAATGCAGGGAAATGGAATATGAACAAAACTGTTAGCTGAGGTTTCTAATTATCTCTATCAAGAGAATTATACTCGTTTGACCCTATTAACCAATAAAGAAATACCGGCCGAAGCATTTTATCTTAAAAATGGCTTTTATAATAACCTTGAACGGACAGTTATGGTTAAAGAGCTTTAAGTCTATCCATATTTCTATTTAATTATTTTAAATTATTTATATGCTAAAAAGTATTATATTTTATTGGGTGTTTAAAATGGCTAAAGATTTAATAGACATTATTCTTGTAGGAGTTCAAATAGCAACTCTAATTGCATTAATTACATATGTAAAAAAGACTTGGGACATGGCTGTTTCTACAGAAAAATCTGCAAAAGTGTCTGAAAAAACTCTTGATGAAATAAAAGAAACTAGAGACCAAGAGGTGGCTCATATGTTATAGCTTATTTTGATTTTCGGGCTTTGTAAAGTTTGTGGGTGTTGTTATTTTTTTATATGTTTTTGTGTCCAGTTTTTCATTTTGTGGTGTAGGTAGGTGAGTATTCCGGTTATGGTTTTGTATTTCTTTTTGATTTGCTCTGGTTCTGTTTGTCTGTAGTAGTTTTCTACTGTGTTGGATGTTCGTGGTATTTTATGATGTTCCATGAAGTTGGTGAGTCTTTTATAGTCGGGTAAGATTTTTTGTTTAATGAATCGCTGTAAAACACGTGGTATTTTATTAAAATCTTTTAATAAATTGTTTAGTCTTTGATTACTGGTTTTGTGGTTATATGTGCGGAATATGTTTTTGATATCGGTGAAATATAGGCATAAACTGATTTTTTCACGTTCTGTGAGTTTTTTTACTGCGTAATTGTTTGTATACTTTGTCACCAATCATTTTAAACATGTGAAAGATGCATAATTGGTGTTTAACACCAATATTATCCATTATATTTTTATATAATGGCATGTGGTCGGTGGTGATTGATATTAATGGTTTATTGCTTGTTGATTCTTGTATAAATTGTGTTATGGTTGTGGGTGTTCTTTTAGGGATTATTTGTTCGGCTACGGGTATATTACGTATTTGGTCGTATAATGTTAATCTATACATTCTTTGACCGTTAATTCGTAAAAATTGTTCATCATAAGTGTAATAT
>JAHFBZ010000097.1 GCA_023249725.1 Methanobacteriaceae archaeon | reverse complement strand
GTATACTCTCTATTAGATTATTATTCTGAAAATTAAATATAACTAATTAATTGTTTCTATAATAAATATAAAAAAGATTTATTTTTATATTATTAAAATTTTAATTAAAAGCATTTACGGAGTATCAATGTCAAAAAGGGAAGATAAAAAGAAAATAGGCCGAAAAAAGAGGGGAGAAATTATCAAAGCAGATATGGTACCATATATTGATTACTCCACCAATCAATTGATTGAAATGCTAGAAAGCCCTGAGGCCCAGAAGAGAACAATTGCAGCCATGATGTTAGGGGATAAAAGAGAGAAAGAAGTTATTGAACCACTTTGTTACTCCCTAAAAATTGAAAAAGCACTATATTCTAGAATCGCCATTTCAGAAGCTCTGGGAAAAATGGGAGAATCTGCAGTTGTTCCCGTTGCAGATTTACTGGGCCAAATAGGAAATAATCAGGAAATAGAACTACCTAAAAAATATTTTAATAAAAAGAGCTATCCTCTGGTGAGGGATATGGCTGCCAGAACCTTAGTTAAAATTGGAAAACCAGCCACAACTTATTTGATTCAATTATTAGAAAGTGAAAAAGACATTTTTATCAAGCAACAGGCCATTGATGCTTTAGGTTCTATTGCTTCTAAAACTGGTGATTATCGTTCTTTAAAGCCAATCATTAACTGCTTTGATAATATTGCTGGAATTAATCAAGAGGATATTAATTTATCAGATGAAAATATGGATAAAGTTACTTTATGGAAAATAATACGGTCTTTAAGTGCTTTTAAAAATTCCAAAGAAGCTGTAGGATGCATAATATTGGTTTTAAATAATTTTCCTGATCCACAACTGCAATGGGAATCGGCCCGAAGTTTAGGCCAGATAGGTGTATCATCTCCAGAAGTCTTGGAAATCCTGAGTAAAATGGAAGAATCTGATGACATTGAGATAAAAAAAGCTGCTAAAAATGCTATGATATCTTTAGAAAAAGATTTATAAAAATTTATTACCTTACAAGTAGATATTAATTATAGATATGGACTATAAGTTTTTAGAAGTTTCAGAACTCAAATAAATTCTCATAAGGAGTGGATTTAATGAAAAAAGCTTTGCTGGTAATAGATGTGCAAAATGAATATTTTGATGGTAAATTACCAATTGAATATCCCGAAAATAGTTTTGAAAACATAATAATGGCCATAGACTCCGCCAATCAAAAAAATATTCCTGTAATTCTTATTCAACACACCAGTTCTGATGAATATTCTTTTACCTTTAAAAAAGGATCCAAAGAATGGGAAATTCACGAAGATGTTCTTAAAAGAGACTATGATATTATAATTGAGAAAAATTTGCCTGGAAGTTTCACCGGAACTCAATTAGAAGCATACTTAAAAGAAAATAATGTAGAAAATGTGGCCATTTGTGGATTCATGACCCACATGTGCTGTGATACTACGGCCCGTCAGGCCATGCAGTTGGGTTTTGATGTGGAATTTTTAGATGATGCTACTGGAACTCTTGATTTATCAAACTATTCTGGAGATATTAGTGCTGAGGAACTCCATAAGGCCATTTTAATTGTTCAGGCCATGAAATTCAGTGATGTAATTTCTACTGAGGACTGGATTAGGACTTTAGAATTGTGAGTGGTCTTTAAAATTAAATTTATTAATATTTATTTTTTTAATTTACCCATATAATAAAATCCATTTGATTTATTACCATTCATGGTATCATAAATAGTTTTTTCAAATATTAATTCTTGGTAATCTTTTGTTAGATTTGATATATATTCTGATGAATGATGCCTCAAAACAGCACCTTCTGGGAGTTCAAAAATACCATAGTTTCCGTATTTATCTTCATATTTTTCATATCGTTCCAGATTGCGTGGATCATCATTCAAGGAATAATCATTAATGTATAAGATTCCGCCTTTTTTTAAAACCCTTGAAATCTCGGATATTAAGTTTTTTTGTGAATTTTGGTCTGCAGTGCAGGTTAAAACCGCAATAAGGAGCACGGCATCCAATTCATTATCAAAAAATGGTAATTTTTCACCATTATGTTTAGAAATATTAAAGCAGGGATGTAATTTTAATCCACGATCTATCATGGCCTGGGAGAAGTCTATGCCCTTTAAATTCTTAAATCCATTCTCATGGAGTTCATTCAATGTCCGGCCATAGCCACAGCCCACATCCAGGATTTTCATATCTTTGGAGACGTATTTTTCATTCTTTTAATTGGAAAGGAGTGGGGAATTCTTTTTTCTCGGCTACTTCGTCCCAGTATGGTTCTTGATAGGAATCTTAGCCATATAAGTATTTTTTATATTCATTATTATCACTTGAGATAAATATTTTATTTAAGGATATTATAATTCATGTTTAATTTTAAAATAAGATAATTATATGCTTGTAGTTGAATTGAATAAAACTAATAATTAAAATAATAATCGGGGTTACAAAATGAATCCGGAAACTGAAATAAAAAATATTTGTATTTATGGAACTGGGGGTGTGGGGGGATTTTTCGGTGGCCAAATGGCACATAATCTGGAAAAATTGGGTGATGAATCATTAAAAATAATTTTCATAGCTCGGGGCGAGCATTTAAGAAAAATTCAAGAAGATGGGTTAATTCTAAAAACACCTAAAAATAATATCACGGCCCATCCAAACATAGCTGTAGATAATTTTAAAGAACTGGAATCGCAGGATTTAATTTTAATCTCTGTAAAAGGTTATGATCTGGATGAAGTCTTGAATGAAATTTCTAAAAATATTAATGAGGATACTATAATACTTCCTTTATTAAATGGAGTTGATATATATCACAGAATTAGAGAAAAAATATCTAAATCCCTAATTTTGCCGGCATGTGTATATGTGGGGACTCATATTGAAAAACCAGGAGTGGTTACCCAAAGTGGAGGGGATGGAAAAATAATATTTGGCCCAGATCCAGAATTTCCAGACTGTTCTGTTAATTCCGTGGTTAATTTGTTTGATCAGCTCAGTATTAATTACGAATACCAAGAAAATGCTCTACCTGCAATTTGGGAAAAATATATGTTCATAGCATCATTTGGATTAGTTTCTGCAGCCTATAACAAAACTCTAGGAGAAATAATGGAAAATAATGAACTTAAAGATTATGTTAAAATTATAATGGAAGAAATTGTTACTATTGCAGAATTTGAGGGTGTAAACTTGCGTAAAACTATCATTGAGGATTCTCTGGAAAAAGGAAATAATTTCCCCTATGAAACTACTACTTCTTATCACAAGGATCTAATGAAAGGTAAAAATAATGAAGGAGATCTTTTTGGAGGGACAATTATTAGATTAGCTGGTAAATATGATGTTAAAACTCCATTTACTGAAAAATTGTATTCTAAAATTAAAAATAAAATAATTTATTAAATAAATTTTAAAATATTATTTTAAGAAGAATTAAAATATATTTTTTAAAATAAAAAAATAGAGGTTATTAAATTTGATCAAACTTTTTTAAAAGTTTGATTTAAGCAAACTCAATGGTACTAGGTGGTTTATCACTAACAGACAATGAAACATGAGTTACTTCTGGAATCTCGGCGGTTATTCTCCGTGAAATGGTCTTAACCATGTCCCAAGGTAATTCTGGCACGTGAGCAGTCATGGCATCCATGGAGGCCACCATTCTAAGCACGACCAGGTAACCATAATCTCTAATGTCTCCTTTAACACCGGTTACTTTGGTATCGGTTAAAACAGCGAAGTACTGCCATAGTTCTTTGTCCACACCAACCTTTTGAACTTCTTCTTCCACGATAGCATTGGCCTTTCTGCAAATAGATATTTTCTCGTGGGATAATTTACCAGTAACTCTTACAGCCAGGCCAGGACCAGGATATGGCTGACGATTTACTAACTCATCTGGAATCCCCAGTTCAGTACCAACAATCCTTACTTCGTCTTTGTAGAGTTCCCTTATTGGTTCAACTATTTCTAAAACCAGCCCGTGGGGTAAGGCCACATTGTGGTGGGATTTAATTTTTCCTTCACTTTCAATCCAGTCGGGAGCGATGGTTCCCTGAACCAGGAATTTGGCCCCTACCTCTTCGGCCACTCTTTCAAAGACGTCAATAAATATTTTCCCGATTATTTTTCGCTTTTCTTCAGGGTCGCTTACCCCTTCGAGGGCATCTAAAAACTCTTCAGAAGCATCCACGCACCGGAAATTTAAGCGGGGTTCAAATGTTTTTTGAACGTATTCTGCTTCTCCTTCTCTTAAAAGTCCATGGTCAACAAAAACAGCAATTAAATTATCTCCCAAGGCTTCTTTAGTAAGAACTGATGCAACAGAACTGTCAACGCCTCCAGAAAGTCCTATTACTGCAGTTTCGTCCCCAACAGTTTTCTTTATTTCTTCAATAGATTCTTTAATAAAATCAGATGGATTCAACATATTTTCACCAAAAAAGTAGATTTAAGTAATTTTGAAAAATACTTCAGTATTATTTCATATTATAATGAATTTGTAAAATTTCATTAGTTCTTTAAATATATTATTTTAACTTATTCTTAATTTGTAATCAGAATATTTAAATATATTATAAAGTCATTAGAATAAATTTGATATAACCTTTAGATTAATGGATAAAAATTAATAAAAAAACATGATAAAAATAGTAAAAATAGAATTAATTTAGATTATTAAAAGTATTTTAAACTTTTTTACAGACTTCGTAAAAGTTTTCAAATACTTTAGGCCCGTTTTCAGTGTGTTGAACTTCGGGGTGGAATTGAATACCGTAAATTGGTTTGGTATGGTGTTTCATGGCTTCCACGTCACATAGGGTGGATTGGGCCAGCACATCAAAGTTTTCAGGCATTTTTTTAATTTCGTCCTGGTGAGATGCCCATACATTCATTTTGGGGCCTAATCCCTGGAATATATCATTTTCATCTAGAATTTCTAGCTCAATTTGGGCGTAACTTTGAGCATCTGCTGTGGCTACTTCTCCGCCGAATGCTTTGGCAATTAATTGATGGCCTAAACAAATTCCCAGTACTGGAAGGCCAAGTTCTTCAATGTATTCTATGCAATTCCCCACTCGATCTATAGATGGGCCTCCACCTAAAACAAGGCCAGCAGGTTCTTTTTCTTTTATTTCATCTAAAGAAAGCTCATTAGATACTAGTTCAGATGGAATCTTCAAATAATGAAGTGTTCTATGAATTCGGTGATTATATTGGCCATGATTGTTTACAACCAGAATTTTCATGTCTCATTCTCCCTTTTTATTCTAATTTATCCTATTTTATATGATTAGTTTAATTTTTTTAGAGTTATCAGATTTTTAGATTTATATGATTAGTTTAATTTTTTTAGAGTTATCAGATTTTTAGATTTATATGATTAGTTTAATTTGAATTATAATAATAAGAATTTTATTCAGAAATTTATTTATATTAAAATCTTCAACTTCTTATTATGGAACTTATAGATTTAGTATACATAATAATTGCCCTTTTAGTGGCCGTGGCACTGGTTTATGCATTCTTCTGGCTGCTGCCCATAATTATAGTGCTGATAATAGCCTATGCAATATATGTTTATTTAAAGGGCCGGTCCTTAGATCTTTAAATTAATTATTAAAACTATTTTTTATTAATATTTAATTTAATGTACAGATTAATTTATTATATAACTAATTTTATTATTAATTATTTTATGGTCGGATTTTTAATCAAGATTTTTATTTTAAATTATATTTTACCTTAATTTGATATTTAATTTTAAATAAAGTAATTTGAAAAAAGTTGAGATTAATTAAAAATAAAAAATTAATTGAGAAAATTTATTTCACTCTATTTACTAAATTCACATCTTCTGTAAATCTTCAAAGGCAGCTGTTGCCGCAATTGCACCTTCACTACAGGCCACAATCCACTGATTCACACCACCAGTAATGTCTCCAGCTGCATAAACACGCTCCAAGTTAGTTCTTTGAAATTTGTCAGTTATTATGTAACCATTGTGATCAATGTCTAAGCCTAAATCCTTAGCTAGTTGATTAATAGGTTCATCTCCAATGGCAATGAAAACACCACTAACTGAAACCTCAGTTTTTTGGGAAGTCTTTTTATTATTGAGAACCACGCTTTCAACAAAGATATTTCCTTTTATTTCTTCTACCTCAGAATCCCAAATTATTGGTATTTCATGTTCTTCCAGTTTTTCCTTTAGATATTTATCTGCTCGGAGTTGGTCTCTTCTGTGGACAATAGTGACATTACAACCAATATTTTTGAGAAATAGGGCCTCTTGAGCTGCACTGTTACCTCCACCTATCATCAAAACGTCTTTTCCAGCGAATAATGGGCCATCACAGGTTGCACAATAACTAACTCCCTGGCCTAAAAATTCTTTTTCTCCAGGAACATCTAGTGGCCGGTGACGACTACCGGTGGATAGAATAATAGAATTGGCATGATATTCCTGTTTGGTGGTTGAAATTTTATAAATTCGCCCTAAAGGTTCAATGGAGGTAACTTTTTCCATTTCATGTAGTTCAGCTAATTTTAAGGCCTGTTTTTTCTTTTGGGCTATTAAACTCACCCCAGCTATTATTTCGTAACCAGGATAGTTTTCCATCATGGGAACTTCCAGTCCCTGACCACCCGCAGGCCCTTTATCCAGCATTAAAGTTTTACTGCCCTGCCTACCCCCATATATTCCTGCAGTAAGGCCACCAGGCCCGGATCCGATTATTATTAAGTCGTATTTTTCCATGGTATTTCCTCTGATTTATTATTTGAAAAGTTATATCGTGAATTTTTATTAGGATAAAAAATTATGAATTAATGTTCTAAGAATGTTTTTCTATATTCTCTTCATAATTTATAGTTATTTGTGTTGAAATCCTTGTTTTTCTGGATATGGTTCTGCAATTCAAAAACAGGACTTAATCAAATACAAAAATAAATTAAAATGAATGAATTACTTTTTCAATAAAATTAAAAATTCCTCTAATGACATATTGGCTTGCTTCAAAATGTTATTTAAAGTGCCACGTTTGATTTCTTTATGTAATGGAATAGTAACAATTAAATTTCTGGGGCTTGATTCTTTTTTCAAAAGCACGTGACTACCCTTTGAATTTTTATGGGTAAATCCTGCTTTATTAAGAACTTGGCACACCTTGCGGCCCGAAACCAAAGGAAGTTTTCCTGGCAAATTTAACACTCACTATCTCTTCTTTCTGAGAACCACAGGATATTATAATATCTTTAAATTGTTCTTGAACGTCTTCATCTTCTAAAAATAGCTCAAGAGCTTCTCTAATATTATCAATGGCTTCATTTTCCGTACGGCCTTGACTTGCAACATGGAATAACTTACAAACGGCCACATATGTACCGTCTTCTTCTGTTATACTAATAGGTAATTCCAGTTTTACAATATTACTCACATTAAACACCACAGTTTTTTATATTTTATACTATGTCACTAACTCTTATAAAAAATATCCTTGTGTTTTAATTCTTGTAATATAATTAGAATCATAAATACTTTTAATCGTTATTTAAATTATTATTAATTTAATTTAATTTAATTTAATTTAATTTAATTTAATTTAATTTAATTTAATTTAATTTAATTTAATTTAATTTAATTTAATTTAATTTAATTTA
>JAHFBZ010000025.1 GCA_023249725.1 Methanobacteriaceae archaeon | reverse complement strand
GGCCCCGGCCATCAAACAGATTTGGGCGAATTTAAATCCTAATTTAACCCATGAAACCTGAATATTTTTAATAGAATCATGGAACATCAAACGGGCCACTGCATAAAGCTTTAAATCATCTGCCCCCGTTGTACCTGGCCTAGAAATGCCTTCCTGATAAATTGGAGCGTGCTGGTGCATAAATGTTAAGGGGACGAACTCAGTAAAGCCTCCAGTTCTCTTTTGAATGTTCCTTAAAATATCTAAATGTTCTATTCTATGTTCAAAAGTTTCCACGTGGCCATACATCATGGTGCAAGTAGTAGGAACTCCCACACGATGAGCCGTTTCCACTACTTCAATCCACTGCTCAGTACTCAACTTTCCAGGACAGATTATTTCTCTAACATCATCATTCAGAATTTCAGCGGCCGTCCCCGGCATAGACCCTAGGCCCGCATCTTTAAGCATCTTTAAAGTTTCTTCCAGTGATAAGCCCACTTTTTTTGAACCAGAATAAATCTCCATGGGGGAGAAGGCATGAATATGAATATTGGGAAGTTCGGCCTTGACCTCTTTTAAGATTTTTTCATAAAAATAGGCATCCACTTCCGGATGAAGGCCACCTTGAATACATATTTCTCGGGCACCATTATCTGCAGCAGATTTGGTCCTAGTTACCAGTTCAGGTATTTCTAAAAAGTAAGAATCTGAATCTTTTGAATCTTTTTTAAAAGCACAGAACCCACAAGTTCCTGAACAAATATTGGTGAAGTTGATGTTCCAATTTTTAATAAATGTCACTTCATTTCCTACTAATTCTTGTCTTAGAAGGTCTGCTGTGATTAATAAAGCATTTAAATCATTTCCAGTAGTATTATTCAAATATAATGCATCTTCAGTAGAAATTGGTCCTTTAAAAGCACCTTCCAAAATTTCCTCGGTGCGTGGTTTAATGTTCAACTTACCAAACATGCGATTTAGTATCTCAGTCTATATCTTTAAAAGTTTTGGTTTAATGCATATCTCAACACCCTATACAGTATGCCCTTACTGGTGGTTCCAGACATCATAATTACCGATAAATTTAAATATGCTAGAGTCCTAGGTTAATCTGGAGGTGAAATTATGGCCGAATTACCAATTGCACCAGTAGGCAGAATAATCAAAAATGCCGGTGCACAAAGAATAAGCGACGACGCAAAGGAGGCTTTAGCCAAAGCTCTCGAAGAGAAAGGTGAAGAAATTTCCCGAAAAGCTGTCGAGCTTGCAAAGCACGCTGGTAGAAAAACCGTCAAAGCTAATGATATAGAAATGGCAGCTAAACAATAAGTTTAAGCTTCTATTACGATCATTTTTTTTATTTCTATTTTTATTTTTTATTAAGGCATTATTGTATCGTTTATTTTTATTTTAAGGCATTAATAATCTAATAATTCTCAAATTAGCGCTTATTAATAAATTAATAGTAAAACTAACTAGTTTTATGAATTTGAACACGAATTTTATTTTTGCGCTCATTATAATAGAAAAAATTAATATTACTCAAAGTTAATATAATTCTGATAAAAAAATAATTCTAATTAATATTTAGAAGGAGAAATGAAAATGAGTACCATGGATAATTTAAAAGAAGCCTTTGCTGGCGAATCTCAAGCTAATAGAAAATATCTGGCCTTTGCTAAAAAAGCAGACGCCGAAGGACACACACAAATTGCAAAATTATTCCGAGCTGCCGCCGATGCAGAAACTGTGCATGCACACGCTCACCTTCGAGTAATGGGTGGAATCAGCAGCACCGAAGAAAACCTTAAAGGAGCTATTGAAGGAGAAACCGAAGAATTCGAAGAAATGTATCCTGGTTTCATTGAAGAAGCTAAATCAGAAGATAATAAAGCTGCAGTGATTACCTTTGAAAATGCTAATGCTGTAGAAAAGATTCACGCGGACCTATACAAAAAAGCTTTAGAAAATATGGCCAACAACGAAGAAATCGATTACTACGTGTGCCAAGTATGTGGAAACACTGTAGAAAACGAAGCTCCTGAAAAATGTCCGATTTGTGGAGTTCCAGCTTCAAAATTTATAAAAATTGATTAAATATCAAAAGTAATAGGATACAATCGTATTCTAACTTTTTTATTATTTTTTATTTTAAAATATAATTATTTATAAAATTTAATTGATTTAGATTTAATTTGAAGGTTTAAACTTTAATTAAAGCTTATTTAATACTTTAATTAAAAATTAAGAAGTCTAAAAAGTTTTTTCCGGAAATGTTATCTGGAAACTAGTTCCTTTTTCCATAACCACAGTTAATTCTGCATCAATTTGATTACTAAGGCTATTTACCAATTGTAAACCCATTGAAGACGTATTTTTATAATCTAAATCTTTAGGAAATCCAATTCCATCATCAGCAACTTCTAATTTTAGTTTATCAGCTGCTCGGTGGAATGAAATCAATATAGATCCCGGCATTTCATTAGGAAAGGCATGTTTCAGAGCATTTGTAATTATTTCGTTTATGATAAGGCCCAGAGGAATAGAGGTATTTATGTCTACCATAATATCTTCTACATCCAGTTTAATCTGAATTTTTTGGTCATTGGTAACATAAGCATAGAAAAGGTCATTTGAAAGCGTTCTAATATAGTCCCCCATATCAATTCTTTTCAAGTCAGTTGATCGGTACAATCTCTCATGAATAAGGGCCATGGATTTAGCACGATTCTGACTTTCTTTAAAAATACCGAGAGCTTCCTTGTCTTTAATGAAACGTGATTGTATACTTAATAAACTAGATATTATCATCAAATTATTTTTAACCCGATGATGAATTTCTTTAAGTAGCATTTCTTTTTCAGATAATGATTCCTTTAGCTGGTCTTCAGCAAGTTTTCTCTCCGTAATATCATTAGCTATAATCAAAATAGCGTAAGACTCATCATACTTTTTTAAAGGAGTGTTGAAAAGTTCCACCCATCGTTCATGGCCATTTTTATCCAGCAGAACAGTTTCATAAGGTTTTACATCTTTGGAATCATTTAAAAGTGCCATTTTTTGTTGATAAAAAGGAATATTTTCCGGAATTATCATACCCAACTCAAAAAACGATTTCCCAATGGCCTCATCCCTGCCCACTTCAATTAGATTCCCCGCAGCATCATTGAATTCAATTATTTTTCCATCTAAATCTATAAGCGCTATGTAATCCGGAGACATCTGGAATAATGTGCGGTATTTTTCCTCACTTTCTTTCAATTGGCGTTCTTTTTCCATTCTTTCGCTGATATCTCTACTAACTCCTAAAAATTTTTCTGGTTTTCCTTCAGAATCAGTTAGTAAAGTAGTAACCACTTCCGTAGGTATGATAGACCCGTCTTTATGAATTTGATCAACCTTATACGATGAAATTCGAGACAAATCCTCACCAGCAATAAATGCCTCTAACTTAATTGGTAGATCTTTCATAATAATTTGATAAGATTCCGGAGTCATAACCTCAACCATTGATTGGGAAATTACTTCTTCAGCCGTATAACCTCTCAAATAAAAAACAGATGGGCTGACATAATCAAATTTCTGTGATTCAATATCCAGGAGCCATATAACATCTGCTGTGTTTTCAGATATGAATCTATAGCGCTCTTCACTATCTCTAAGTGCATTTTCGGCTTTTTTCCTTTCAGTTACATCTCTGGCAACAGATAAAGCAATTTTTTTACCTTTAAGCATAAATATGTGGGAATTAATTTCCACTGGTATTTCCAGACCATCTTTACTATAATAAGTTCTCTCAAAAGTACTGTAACCTAAAGAAAGTAATTCTTTTATCTGATTATCCACACCTTTTTTAGAAGTCCCAATATCTCTTGGAGTCATTTTAGCGAATTCTTCCTTAGAATAACCTAATTTAGATACAGCAACATCATTTACTTCAATATAGTTTCCAGCTCTTCCATTCTCATTAATTTCAATAAGGGTCATTATGTCATTTACTTTATTGAAAACTTCTCTAAATTTTTCTTCACTGCTTTTTAGGGATTCTTGTGAAGAAGAAATGCTTTCAGCTAATATAATGGCCACAATACTCACAAAAAATAGAATCATTATTCTAAAAAGATCATCTTCAATACCAAAAAATGATAATCCCGTATTCAAACGAGTGATAATTAAAACTACAGACAAAAAAGCAGTTACCAAAAGGCCTCTTCTTTTCCACCATAAAGCAGAAATTATAATAGGTACATAATAAAAATGAGTAAATACTGTGCTTATATTTAAAAATATATGGAAATAAACAGTTATTATGGTACAAGCTCCCACTAAGGAAACAATTATGCCATTTTGTATATTCTTGTCTTCCAGTTTTTCATGGAATCTATGTCCATTAATAGTCTTTTTTTCCATTTTATCCTCTGAAAAAATATACAACCAAGTAGTTTATTTTATGTTGATACTAATTAATAAGTATTAGAAGTTCTAATAAATTATTTCATTCCTAAAAAATTGATAAAAATAATAAAAAATCGTGTTTTTTGAGCAAGGGAATTATTAAGAAGTTTATTATAATTCCTTTTAGAAAAGCAGATTAATAGAGTTCTAATAGAAAAGGTTATATAGGAATACAACTATATTGAAGATGGACGCTCCTTAGGGCCGGTGGTCTAGGGGTATGATACCTCCCTGACACGGAGGTGATCACGAGTTCGAATCTCGTCCGGCCCATATTATGCCGTGGTAGTTCAGTTGGGAGAACGCCAGACTGAAGATCTGGATGTCGCTGGTTCAAGTCCGGCCCACGGCACTAACTTTTTTAAAAATTTTGTTTCTTTTGATTTAATTTAAAATACTCTTATTATTCATTTATTATTCATCATTTTATAAAATAAGTTACTCTTTTAATTCATATTTTTGTAAAAATAAACCAGATAATATTAAATTTCACCTAACGCAATAAAGAATAGATTAAAAAATTATTGGTGAAATCATGAAAAGTGTTACTTCATGTCCAAAATGTGGATCAAAGAAAATTAAATGGTTTAATCCAGAAGCTGGAATCTGGAAGTGTCAAAACTGTGAATATCAGGGAAGTTTTGTTTTAGAATCATCAAAAACAAATAAACAATTAAAAGAATCTAAAAAAATGGAAAAACTCCAGGAGAAGCTTCTAAGGGGAAGATTTTAATTTAAATATTTTTTTTCTTAATAATACCATATCTAAATAAAGATAATGAAAAATGAATGAATTATAAAATTGAGTTTTCTGATTAATAATCAGTACTGACAAGCAATAATACTAAAATTAAAACAAATAACGGCATTATGATTACCATTAGGAATTGTGAATTTGGAATTACTGAAGCAGCTAAAAAAAGTAGAATTAAACAAATAAAACTTATTATTATAAGGATATTCAAATATAATTTGGTTTTGCTGGTTCTATTTTTTTCCACACTTTCTTCGTCTGGTTGTTCTAAATTAGAGATGTATTCTAAAGTTCCTCCACATTCACAAGTTCTATCATAATCATCGGGAGATTCTCCTTCTTGAATCTCAAAATAACCACTGCATTGATTACAAATAAGATATCCTGCCACAGATGGTTTTAAATATTTAATCTTACTAACAATTCTATTTAATTCAGATTTAAGGTAATTTTTTCCATAAATTTTCTTGTTAGATGACATTTGCCATCCAATAAATGCTTCAGAAATATCTAAATATGTTTTTCCACCATTAAAATAAATTTCAACTTTAAATTTATACACCGGACTCACTAAATTATATAAAGAATAACCCAAAGAAAGATTTGTCATCAAATAAATACCGTTATCTGGAGTTCCTTTTTCTAAATGATATCCCAACTGTTTAAATATATAATTAACATAGTCTGATAGCATCTCAATGGATATTGAACCGAAATCGAACAAATAACTATTCCCCGTCCAGTCATATGGTACTTCCATTATTTTTAAAATTTCTTCGGAATTTAAACCATCTCCAGTTGATCCGTCTGAATTCAACCCTTTTTTTCTATTTTCAAGCATTATTTTAATTTCTTGATTAGTAACCATTGAATCATCTCAACTTTTAATTAATGCATAATAATCTTTAAATAAAAAAATCCCATCGAAATCTCCCCTAAAACAATTCAATATCCTGTTTATTAATTTCAGATTTTATTCTAAGGTAAATCCCAGCCAGTCCACCAATAACCATTAAAAATATAATAATCGGACTTGAAACGATAACCAATACTGCAAACATTGCAGATAAATAACTTTGAATTAAAAAGCAACCTAAAAAAAGAATTAAAACTGCCAATATACCTGAAAAAATAGCATTAATAAGCCCATAAGAGTATTTGATTTTTTGAGATAGGAACGCTGATAATGCCCCAGGAATAATAAATAATAAATATCCAAATAGATCTAATCCTAAACCAAATATTACAAAAGTTAATAAAAAAACTACTCCTGCTGAAACAGCACCTACCAATATGCCAAATAGACTAATCTTTTGACTTAAAGGAACTTTTTGATTCTGTTCCGCCTCCATATGAACCTCTTCAGAATGTTGAACCTCACGAACTGCATAAGATCTCCGTTTATACTCTTTTTTTACCGCAGGTTTTAAATATTGGCTATCTATTTCTGATTTTTTCTGATTATATTTCTGACTAATAGAGTCAGCAGCTTGTGAATTCCCAATAGATATTAAATCACTACCACATTTAGAACAAAAAATCCCAGAACAGCTTTTCTCAAAACAGTGCGGACAAATAAATTGAGGTTCTTTATTATAATCCGAATTATTGATCTCTTCACTGGTTAATTGTGAATTAAAATCTAATCTACCACCACAGTGACAATTATCAAAATCATCAGCAGACTCGCCTTCCTCAAGCTCATAGTATCCATTACATTCACTGCAAATAAGAAAAGGCATGTTCCCCCACCAAAAAAAGATTAAATTAAGATCTAAAAATTATTTTTCTAAATGCTATGCCTACAAATCCTCCAAAGGATGTTAGAGAAACAAATACCGAACCTAGAACAAAAGTGGACATTAAGGCCAATGACATTCCAGTAAGGTTATTCACATATAACAGGGCTGAAAAAATAATTATCAAACCAAATAACAGTCCATTTAAAAGACCATCACCATAGCTTCTACTACCGCCTATAAATGTGGCCACCGCACTTGCACTTACAGCGATAACAAATAAAATTCCATATATCAAAAACCCAAGTACAGATATGGTCGTCATTACATTTCCAGTGGAACTGAAAACATTAATGGCCGTAGAATACAGATAATCAAAGAATAAAACATAAGAAAGTAAACAACCTGAAATTACAATGCATAATCCTGCAAAAATGCCTAAAAAACTGATTCTTCCTAAAAATCCTGGTTTTGATATTTTTGGGCGACTTTTTTCTTGATTATTCTGGCCAAAACTACTTGCATTCCTACTCAGACTATTATTATAACTACTGGGCCCTAAACTGTATTCATCCGGCTCCTTTTTATGATAACTACTTGCAAGGCTTCCAAAACCAAAGCCACCTCTGCTTTTCGTGGAGCCAGAATTATTTTTATGATAAAAAGCCGGCTGATCATCTAAAAAATTTGACAGTGAATTAAAATATTTTAATTCTCCTCCACATTGACATACATCAAAATCATCGAGGGATTCACCATCTTCCAATTCATAGTATCCCCCGCAGTTATCACATTCTAAAAAAGGCATCGTATCACCGAAAAAATTCTTATGTGAATCTTTTTGTCAAAGTAATATATATTTATTTGGTTTTATTTGCTTTATTTTTGATTGTGATAATTAAAATTCGTATATTTTCAGTCTCCATTACCAATAGTAATCCATTGGGGAGTTGAATAATTGCATGAAATTATTTTACATGAAAACTATTAATGGTAATATAAAATTGGATTTTTGTTTATCATAATCATCTAATAATAGACACATAATCACCCATGCATCTTTTTCATTTTTCAAGTAATTTAAACCCGTTTATGAATATTCGATTTTAAAGATGATCTGATTTATAAGGAGCTTTAAAAAAAATTTGTCTCAAGAATAAACATTTAATTTATTAAATTCTGGAACGAAATTTTCCGTAAAGCTAAGTAACTCACTTTGAAGATTATTTACAGGTATAACTGAATTTTCATAAGCTGGTGACGCCGTTATTGTTACTGAATAAGTATCGCCATGAAATAATGCCATATATTCATCTAAATCCACTTGTAAAAATTTTACTTTTTTTCCATCGATTACTTTATCATCCGTAAATTTATTTCCCATGGAATTTTCAATGGAATCAAATTCCGTATGATCACCAGTGCAATGCAAGCTTACATGCATCATTATAGAACCACCAGACGTAAAATAATATTTTTCCACCATCATTTGATACTTAGATTCCTGATAATTAACTGGTTGCAGGAGATTATGAGTATATGACCTCATTTCTTCAGTGGAAGATAGAACTTGATATGCCCCAACTTGATTAGGAATTATTTGATCCATTTTTTCCAAAGAAGGTGTGGAATTAAAGTTTAGAAAAATCATGAGAACAATTACTACTAAAACTGGTATTAAAAGAACTTTATTGGGAACAGATTTTATTAACCTTTTATTTTCATTTTTAGCTGGGATAGAATCAATATATTTGAATTGGCCACCACATTCACAGGCCAAATCAAAATCATCAGCAGACTCACCTGTCTTAAGTTCATAGCAGGCCCCACATTGATCACAGATTAAATAACTCATAAAACCATCCTATTACTTTGAAAGTACTTTATTTCTAATAAAAATCCCGACTAATCCACCTACTGCAGCCAATCCACCGAAAATAATAATTGCAACTAAAGTTGCGAAAAATTCTCTGGAATAATATCCCACAATTATGGAAGCAGAGAATCCAACTAAAAAACCCTGAATAATTCCATCATCATACCCCGTTCTTTTACTTACAATAGCTGACAAAGCACCTGAAATTACTGCTAAACCAGATAAAATTGAAAATAAGAATCCAAATTCATAGCTTGAAGGAATAATAAAGTTGTATAAGTTGTATGGATCATATAAAGAATATGCCAACATTAAAATTAAAATTACACCAATTATAAGGAAAAACCCGAGGCCTACCACTACACTAGGCCAATTTATTCTATTAAAAATATTTTCTATTATTTTGGAGGAGTTTATTTTAATATTATTTGAGTTATTGGGCCTTTTATTTCTCATATAATTCCTAGAAGCATTTTTAGAATTTCTAGCAAGTCTTTCAATATGATCCATATCATAAGAACTTCCAGATTTAGCTTCAGCATTTTTATTATTAATAGAAATTAACCTTCCACCACAACTAGAACAATAAAGGCCTGGTTCATTTTCTTCTAAACAATTAGAGCAAACGAATCTGGCCTTCTTTTCAAGAGGTATTTCTATAGTTTCCTCAGCAAATTTTAAATGGCCCCCACACTGACAATTCTCAAAATCATCAGCAGACTCACCAGACTGGAGCTCATAGTAGCCCCCAAACTCTTCACAAATTAGATAATCCATTTTAAAACACCATTTAACCGAATTTAATAAAAATACTGCAAATTATTATAAATATAAGGAAAATAACAAAACCATAAATTATAAAATAATATTTATATATTCCCTCTTTTTGTTTTAACAAGTCTATTCTTTCATCCATCATAGAGTTTCTTAAAAATGTATATGAAAAATTAAATGAAAAATAAACTGTTGCTAAATATATAATGATCTTTTCTATAATTGAATTGCGATACAAACTACGAGATAATAGAAATCCTGTAAAATCAGGATTAGCTAAAAGAAAAATTATGGCCATTCCAGATAATCCAAATAAAATCCCGGCTATTATAAAGAGTTTTTGAAAATTCGAATCTCTTTGGGGGCTTTCGCTGTTGTTTAAGAAAAAGAATGCCACACTAAGAGCTATTGACATAAATGCAAGGGCATATAAAATCCAGCTAGTAGCGATAAGGCCATAAAAGATTGGTATTGCAGAGAATGTGGCTAGTATAAACCCGGAATTGGTAATAAAATTTTCCGAAAAAAAGTTTTTATACGTTGTCTTGTTGTAGTGAAAATAATCCTTATTAAGGCCTAGCTCAGTGACTTCATTGGTGTAATTAGAATTTACTAAAAATTCATTTCTAGTTGCTATTTTTCCAGCATATAAATTTAAAGAGTTATAAGAATCAGATTTTGATTTTTGAGGAGTTGGATTATTAATATTATCCAAATATTCTAAATGGCCTCCGCATTGGCAAGTATCAAAATCATCAGCAGACTCACCATTTTGAAGCTCATAATAGCCTTCACAATCTTCACATATTAAATAGCTCATAAAATCACCATTATAAGTTATTTATTCTTGCCATCTCATCTCTTGCTTGTATAGCCTTAGCCAGTGAACTTTTAAAATAATATAATGCATTGCCCGTTGCTTCTGGATCCCCAGTTTTAATAGAAATTATCTCTTGTGTTAGGCCTGCTGAAAAATCACTATTTGCTGAGACTGCTAGCTCATGATGTTTTTTATAAATCGGGGGATATTTCATCACTTCTAATTCACTTGCAATTCGGTTAAGCTTTATCTGAGTAGATTCTAAGCGACTTGCTGCTTCTTCTTTTGAAATTAAATGGTTATTGTAATCTCTCATAGCAGGTTCTGCATCGTCCATTATTTGAGTATATTCTGCTAGTTTACCATTAAAATAATTCAAATAGCCATTTGGAGTTTCAGTATTTGGAAAATAACTATTAATAGCCATGATTGATGAGAAAATTATTATAGTAATAATAGCTGCAGATAATATGAGCTTATTTCTGGTTTTCATTTCCATAAAAGAAAATTTAGAATTACTTTTTTGGTCGTTTAGAGACTCCACATATTTGAATTGGCCCCCACATTCACAGGTCAAGTCAAAATCATCAGCCGATTCACCTTTCTCAAGCTCATAAGAGGCCTCGCATTGATTACAGATTAAATAGCCCATAAAAATACCATTATAAATTATTTATCCAATTTTCTTCTCAAAAATATTCCCAGTGCTCCACCAAAAGCCGTAAGTCCGCCAAAAAATAATATTCCTATAAACAAGACCAGAAATGATTCCCCATCAATTCCCATCATCAGTAAAACAGCAATGCAACCAACTAAAGCACCATTTAATGCCCCATCTTTATAATTTCTGCTTTTACTTATTAAAGAAGATAAAGCACCAGAAACTATTGCTATGCAAATAATTAGTAAAATAAAAAGAACCGCAGATAATAACATTTCAGAATAGCTATATCCTATGTTAGACAATCCTAGAGCAGTAATTTGTATAGCAATTATAAAAAATACAATCCCCAGTAAAACTCCAAGCCAGCTTATTCTATCTAGAAAATTTTCTAGTTCTTTAGGTGAACTTATATTAGTATTGGGCCTACGATTACTGGAAGCGTTTTTAGAATTTCTAGCAAGTCTTTCAATATGATCCATATCATAAGAACTTCCAGATTTAGCTTCAGCATTTTTATTATTAATAGAAATTAACCTTCCACCACAACTAGAACAATAAAGGCCTGGTTCATTTTCTTCTAAACAATTAGAGCAAACAAATCTGGCCTTAATTTCAGGCTCAGACTTTAAAAAAGAATCTTCAACTAATTTTAAATTACCACCGCACTGACAATTCTCAAAATCATCAGCGAACTCCCCTGATTGGAGTTCATAGTATCCCCCGCACTTTTCACAGATTATGTAACCCATTTTCCCACCCAATTTATTTCTAATTACCTAATACTCAGTTCAACTAGTATTAAAATATTACTAAAAAATTTTAATAATTTTTGAATAAGTCTGAATCTCGGTAAGATTGTCTTATTAAATTTTTAATACCTATTCAAAAAAATAATGATTAGATAATTAAAATGAGTTATAAAAATAGTTAATTATCATTTTCCAGCCTAATTTGAATATGGACTTTTTACAGGCCTATTTATAGCAAAATACAAATATTTAAGCCCGATTAATAATTGAAAAATGGCAAAAATGGACCAAAATCCCCCAACAAAAAAATTAAAAGTTCCAGCAACTAATATTATCAAAGAAGATATTACTAGCATTATTTTATTAACAACCACAAAACAAAGAACTCCAATTATAATTAATAGGACTCCCCATAAGGGATCTAAAAATCCAAAGGATATTATTTGTATTACTCCTACAAATATCATTGATTTACCTTCAGATTTTATTTCTTTTTCCATTTGTTCATGTTCATAATTAGCAGATCTATTATAAGGTTTCCTAACTTTATCTAGGGACGTTCCACATTGTGAGCAGGATACCGCAGCACCAATATTAACATGAGCACAATTTGAACAGCGCATAGGCATTTTTGAATTTGAATAATGTTTATTTTGCTCCATATGTTTTAAATTGCCACCGCACTGACAATTCTCAAAATCATCAGGATATTCGCCCTCTTGAAGCTCATAATACCCCTCACAATTATCACATATTAGATATCCCATAATAAATCTCCCATTTTAGTTTTTTTAGTGGAAATAGTAATTCTTCAAAATAATTATATTTGACATGAAATTATTAATTTAATTATTAGTATTAGTACTGATAAAATACTAGTATTACAATTAAATCATAAATTATATGTAATATTATTATTAAATTATAAGAAATAAAATAAAAAACAATGCTTAAAGCAAATAGAAAAATTAGGCTCTAAAATAAATAAAATAGAAAATAAAAATTTTATTCTAATTAAGATGCCCTCAAGTAAGTGCTAGTGGCCTCAGTAATCTTAACTATTTTAAAGGATCCCACTTCAGCATCTTGAACAACCACCGGCATGTAAGAGTTGGTTCTTCCAATAAATCCGCCTTTTCTACCTTTTTCTACTACCAGAACTTCCTGAGTTGTTCCAATTAGTTTTTGGTTATCTTTGCGAGTTATATCTGTCTTAATACCTTCAATGAATTTAGAACGTCTTTTCAATTCTGTGAAGTGAATTTCCTCCAGAGCAGAAGATTCCGTCCTATGTCGGTGCTTATACTTAGAAAGGTGAATAAAATTGGGTTTTATATCCTTTATTAAATCACAAGTATCCTCAAAGGCCGCTTCATCCTCAGTAGGATATCCCACAATTATATCTGTAGCAATGGAGATTTCAGGGATTTCTTTTCTAAAAGCCGTGATGATTTCCTTGAATTCTTCCACGGTGTGGCCTCGGTGCATATCATGGAGAACCTGGTCATTTCCACTTTGAATTGGAATATGGAGGAATTTATAAACGTTTTTTGATTTAAAAGCTTCAATTAGGCCATCCACATCATCCATCATGTTTTTAGGATGCATCATACCTACCCTAATTCTGAAATCACCTTCCAGAGAAGATATAGATTTAATAAGATCTGAAAGCTTTTCTCCCGTTTCTTTTCCATAGGCTGCAGTATCTTGAGCAGTTAATTGAATTTCCACACAGCCTTCTTTTAGGGCCTGAAGGGCCTCTTCTTTAATAGCTTTTGAAGGATAACTTTGTAGTCCTCCTCTGGCAAATCTAGTGCAGCAGTAACTGCATTTACCCAGGCACCCTTCGCAAATTTGAATTATGTGAATATATGGATTGGAACGCATTTTAGGAAGGCCAACCTTTTCTTCTCTGGAAAATCCAGTCAATCGGAGGTTTTCACCGCATAAAGCTGATTCAACAGCTTCAGGAGCTTTTTTAATCTGATGTGGACCAATCCATCCTGCTTCAGGTGCAATCTGGTGCAGTTTTTCTGGTTCGATTTCTACCATACATCCCGCTACAATGAGCTTTTTATCAGGATAATCCTGATTAAATTTTTTTATTTTATTTATAACCTTGTGTTCAGTGGGATGTTTCACATAACAAGTGTTTAAAATAGCCACTTCAGCTTCTTCAATTGTTTTAACAATCTCTGCATTATTTTCCAAAAGTAAACCGGCCATTATTTGAGAATCAGCCTGATTAAAGGTGCATCCCAGAGTTTCAATATAAACTTTCATTTTATCACGAACTAATGGGTTATAAGTTTTATTATATTAATTAAAGTTATTTTAACTTGATTAAATTAATTAGAATAATAGAATTTTAAAATATATTTCTAAAGTTACTAAGTTATTTTAAACTAATTTATTATTTAATTATCCATGGTAATAGAAATAGAAATTCAATTTTAAAATGTTATCAATTAACAAATGTTTACAAAATTATGATATATAAATGTGATATAAATTAAAAAAATTTAATCCTAATATTGATTTCATTGAACTGATTTGAGATAATGAGTATCATTTATGTGAATCTGAATTAAAAAACAGCCCATTACCAACCATGTTCACCAATAAGAGGTACAAATGCAACTCCACCTAAATTAGAAGTTTTAAACTCGTCCTTTGAAATTTTCTCCATTAGAATTAGTTCTTGATATTGATCCATTTGGCCTATGGGTGCTAAGATTTTTCCACCAACAGTAAGTTGATTTTTTAGAGTTTCTGGTATTTTTGGAGCTGCTGCAGTCAAATAAATTCTGTCAAAAGGAGCTGCCTCAGGAATGCCTAAAGATCCATCCCCTAAAACTACTTTAACATTTTCATAACCAGTTCTTTTAAGGTTCTCTTTTGCGATTTTGAAAAGGCTTTCCACACGTTCGATAGAATATAATTGCCCATTTTCAGCTAATATTTCAGCCACGGCTGCTGCATTATATCCAAAACCGGCCCCTACCTCTAAAACTTTCATTCCGTCTTTTAAGGAAAGAATTTCACATATAATGGCCACCATATGTGGTGCTGAAATAGTTTGGCCTTCACCAATGGGTAATGGCCTATCAATATAGGCATAGGGCTTTTGTTCGATTGGTAAGAATTCTTCTCGAGGAACTAGTTCCATAGCTCTTTTAACACTATCGGATTTAATATAACCGAAGCTCAGAAGATTTTTAACCAGTTTTTGGCGTTCTGGCAATCGTTTCTGAAATTTATTTTTATCTCTATGTAATTTACTCATTAAATCACAAACAGCTACTTATTAAACCCCATTTTTTTAGGAAATCAATATAATAACTTGAAGAAATATTTAATTATTTTTTGGAATTAGTAAAGGCCATCCTATTTAACAATTTAGTTCTTGTTTTTTCATCCATAGATGTCTTAACAACTTTACTGGTCAAATTAAATTTATAAGGGACTTTGTGAGGCAATGGCTTTCCATAAATCCTTCTTATTAATGTAGATATCACCGCGCCTTTTCTCATCTTTTTTTCTTCAGTTTTAATGGAAGTTATTTTAAAGAAGATGTTATCAACTCTTATCACATCACCAATAGCAAATAAAAGGTCTCTATCCACATCTACTTTGTAGGAAATGATTCTTCCATGATAATCAATAGAAATTCCGACTCGGGCCGGTGTATCGAGAGAAGCAGCCCAGATAGTAACTAACTCTGAAGCCGGGCTCTTATCTACACGCTTGCCATTTTTATTTTCCAAAGAAGTTACTTCCAGTGCTTCATCATTTAATCGCAATATGTCTCCCACAATCAAAATATCATCAGGATAAATCTTGATGAAATCCTTTCTGGAAGAATCGAGTTCACTGATTATTATTCTGAAATTAACAGGTTTATCATAACTTATAGTTTCTCTAAAAACCGTTTGGCATTCATTACATTTTAAAATAAGTTTTTCTATTTCTTGAGTTTTTGAAGTCTCTTTTTTAGATTTTAAAGCTTCAAAAGAATTAGATCCGCAAGTGGGACATTTCATTATCTTTACCTCTTAAAAAATTTTATTAAAAATAATTCCAATTGAATTAGATGTATGGTTAATATAATAAATTTAATTTAATGAAAATTTAAATCAACATTATTGTTTATGATATGTAGTTTATTGAATTTATCTTTATCTAGATATTAATAGATATAGAATCTAAAATTAAAAATCTGAAATAAAATTAATATAATTCTAAATTATAATTCTAAATAATTTTCTAAGTATTTTAAGTATTTTTTAAAATTATTTGATTTTCTACTTTTTTTTAAGATAATGGTCTACTAACCCACCGTCTTTTAATATTTCAAGCATGAATTTTTTGAAGGGTTCGATTACAAAGGTTTTCTTAGTATTTAAATTCTGGATTATCCCTTCTTCCAAATTTATTCTAAGTTCATCTCCCTCATTGACCTCAATATCTGCAACTATAACGGGTAGTCCAATATTTATGGCATTTCGATAAAATATTCTGGCAAAGGAACGGGCAATGATAGCAGATACACCTGCATGCTTTAAAGCTACTGGTGCCTGTTCTCTAGAAGACCCACAACCAAAATTCCAGTCGGCCACAATAATATCTCCCTCACCCACATTTTTAGCAAAATCTGCACTAACCCCCTCCATTACATGGGCAGCCAAATCATCCAGACTGAAAGTTCTGAGATATCTGCCCGGTATTATGACATCAGTGTCAATATTATCTCCAAATTTCCAAACTTTTCCTTCTAAGGTTTCCTTCATTGTATTTTGCCCCAAATTCATTTAGAGTGCGTAATATTACGTTTAATAATTAAATATTCAGTTTATTAATATTGGTTTATTGAATAATCAGTTTTAAGATAATTCAATCAACTTTTAATTCGGGCCCCTGTATTTTGGGCACGGGTAATCATATGAATACCTTCGTGATCTCCCATCGCATCTTTTGCAGCATTTAAAACTCCTTTAGGATTATTTTTGGTTACTGCAAATAAAGTCGGACCAAAAGAACTCATACCTGCCCCGGGAGCACCAGCATCTCTCATGCTATCCAGTATGTTCCCAATTAACTTATTTTGTAGATCCATCTCTCTTTTCTTAAAGCCTGTGCTTTGAATCTGATTTAAAGCGTCCCCAAAGGAATCAATATCCTTTTCCAGAACTGCAGGCATCATTTTCATTAAAATTAAATGTGAAAGTTTCTGTACTTCTGGAAGTGGAATTGGACAGTATTTTTGAAAGATATTGACTTCCTTTTTTCCTGAAACACTTTTATTAAGTTTAGGGATAGCTAATATTATATTCCAATCTTCTGGAAAATCATAATGGGCCAATACTGGTGGTGGAGAAGCTGAAGATGCTGATGAAGGTAAAAAATCAAATTTCTCATGTTTACTATGTCCTCCATCAACAATGAATCCCCCATGATTAAATGATTCAACACCAATTCCAGAGGTCCCACCTCGCCCTACAATTTGGCCTAAAGTAGCAGTTTCTACTTCAATATCATTTAGATTGGTTATTAACTTAGAAGTAGCCAGAGAGAGTTGTGTTCCAGATCCCAGCCCAGCGTGAGCGGGATAAGATTTTTCTACAAAAAAATCAAATCCATCATTAATATCAAAAAATTTTAAAGTATTGGTAGCAGATTCTTTTATTTTCTGTGAATAATCATGAATTAAATTTTCAGAAAGATTGTCAGAATCTTCAAAATGAATATTAATTCCTTGATCAACATTAGGCGAAGGTTCTGCCCTTAGAACTAGTTCAGGGTCGCGAATAGTGATTCCCACTCCACCATCAATTCGTCCGCAAGATCCATTTAGATCTATTAAAGTAAGATGTAGTCGGGAAGGAGTAGTGATAATCAATTCAAAACCCTCGAATCTGGTTAAACTATTATTCTAGCTTTTTAAAGGTACAGCAAATTCTTTCTCTATTTCTTCACGATAAAGTGAATTCATGGTACAGAATGGAATTATTCTGCCATCAGGGATAGCATAATGAATAACACATCTTTTTACTCGGTCTTCATCAAAATTCCAAGGATCCATAAAGTGCATACAGGATATTAAAAGAGTTTTGTGGTGGAAATCTCCTAAAGAACTGTAAGATCTGTCTTTAAAGACAGAAGTTAATATACTTTTAATATCAACGCTTTTTGGAGAATTAGACCTATCAATAGTTTTAGGCAGATCCCGAGTAGCTCGAGCAATAGTTCTAGCTTTACCAGTTATTCCACCATCTTTAAGGTCGTCTGCACTTTTATCCAAAAGTTCAAAGAATTTATCAACATCTACAAATCTATTTATGGGAATCATATTCCCATCTTCTACAAATACATATGTAGCAGTACCACAGTGCTGGTGACAGGTGAAAGCAACTTGAGGTACCCCTTCAATAGCCTCTACAAATTCAGATATTGACTTAACCGATGATGCCGGATAAAAATCATTAATTACTATCTGAGAATTAGTTTGCTCACCAACGAATTTCTGGAAATCCGGTATCGTTATACGTTGTTCTTCTACCTGATCGGCGGGTGTTCTTCCAGCAAATGAAACTGGCTGGAAATTAATACCACGAATAATATCCATATTATCAACAGCAAATTGAATTATGTCTCCAATTTGATTATCATTTATTCCTTTTACCAAAGTTGGAACCAAAACAATACCTAAATCTGCTTTACGGCAGTTTTCAATAGCATCTAATTTGATTTGGAATAAATCTTTATTCCTTATTTCCAGATAAGGTTCTGCAGTAACTCCGTCGAATTGGAGATAAATTGTATTCAAACCAGCTTCTTTAAGATCTTTAGCCAGTTCAGGTTTTCTAGCCAGACGCAGGCCATTAGTAGCAATTTGAGTATGGCTAAATCCTTCTTCCTTGGCCAATTTTATTAAATCAACTATATCTTTTCTGACAGTAGGTTCCCCTCCCGCGTACTGAATAGCTGGAGTAGCTACTGGTTGATTAGCTCTTAAATTTTGAAGCATTTTCCTTATTTCTTCGTAAGAAGGTTCGTAAAGCATTTTAGAAACTGCTGCATTGGCAAAACAAACCGGGCATCTTAAATTACATCGATTAGTAACATCAATGAGTCCTAAAATTGTGTGGCTTTCGTGTTCTGGACAAATACCACAATCGCCCGGACAATTTTTGTCCTGGACTGTCTGAGGATTAGAAACACCCAATCCACCATAGTTACAATCTTCAGCCTTATTATAAATATCACTACTGCTCCAATAAACATTGTCAAAAGTACCATGTTCTGGGCATTCCTTTTTTATCATGACTTTGCCCTGTTCCTCATAAACTTCTGCTTCTAAAGGTTTTAAGCACTCAGGACATAGGCTTTTTGTCTTTTTGATAACCATAATTTCACCCATATATATTTAATATAAAGTTATAAATCTTATAAACTAATCTTATAAATTAATTATTAATAAACTAATTCTTATAAACTGATTTCTTTGAATATCAATGCAATATGTTAGAACATAATATGTTAAAAATATAACTAATTATTTCAATTGCTTGATAATTACATCAATTATAATGATTATCTAGAGGTAAACGATGAATCCAGATATTATCAATGTTTTAAATATGGCTGCCTATGTAATATACTTTATGCTACCAGCATATCTTGCAAATGTAAGTGCATTAACTTTTGGGGGAGGCACCCCCCTTGATTTTGGCCGTGAATTTCGAGATGGGAGAAGAATTTTAGGAGATGGAGTCACCTGGAGAGGGACTATAATTGGAACTAGTATTGGGACAGTTATTGGAATATTACAGGGAGTTATTGCTGGAGATATATTCTTCGGAGCATTATTGGGTTTTAGTTTAGGTTTAGGTGCATTATTAGGTGATGCTGCAGGAAGTTTTATTAAGAGACGTATTAATATTAGCCGAGGCAGACCCGCCCCGGTTTTAGACCAGTTAGATTTCGTAGTAGGTGCATTATTACTTTCATCATTAGTATTTAATCCTAGCTTAGAACTAATTGCAGTGGCCCTGATTATTAGTCCTATTTTACATCTTTCAGCAAATACAATTGGATATCTTTTAGGAATGAAAGATGTTTGGTACTGAATTAATCAATAACATTCTTAATAATGTTAAATAGAAAATTTAAATAAAAAATAGTCTTGATTGAAGATATTAAATGATATTATATATTAGATATTCGCTAAAATCCAGAATATCTTATTTTCTAATTTTAACTTATTTAAATAAAATTTAAAGATTAAGAATAAATTAATAAATAGATATCTTATAAATAAATTTTAAAAAATAAATTCTATTATTGCTTGTTTTTATATTATGATTATTATTCTATTGAATTTGAGAATTTAAAAAACCATAGCCCGTTTCCAATAATTTATAAGTCATAAAAAACGATTCAAAAGACGTAACATTCTCTGGTATTTCATAAACCAAAGTAGGATAACCTGCTAAGGCCAATGGTTTAGAAAATAGAACTGCAGAAGAACTTTTATATTTTGCATTTTTGGCTGCAGGATAATAATTAAAATTTAAGCCACTGGATTTAATATATTGTGCAATAGTCACCGAAGGATTATCCATCTGAGGTGTAGCAACATAATATCCTTCACCATAACCCGTTTGGTGTGCATGGGATATAATAACCAGATCATAGTCTGATTTTTTAACATCAGGAAGTATGAAGGTGGCTGCTAAGCCTTCACCATTTTTACGGCCCTGAGAATAATCTTGAGGGTTTTTTTCCACTACAATATTATAATTGATTATTTCTACTGGGGTTAAAAGAGCAAAAACCCGGGCAGCCCATTGTTCTGGAGCAATGGCAATAGATTCACGGGCATGAATGCCAGTTACTAATGCAATTTTAATTTTAGAATCACCATAATGTGCATAAACATCTTTGCTTACATATCCCCTATCATCTGAGCCAATCTGGGAATGGGTGCTCAAATTAAGTAGAACCAAGGGTATTAATATGATGGCAATAATCAATATGGCCAAGATATAGCTATTTTTAAATTCCATGTAATCGATCTCTGTGAAATATCAATATCACTTTGATAAATGAAAATATGTGAGAATTAATGTTGATATTAGTTAATTTTGTATATTAATTACTCCTCACTCAAATAATCTTCCATCATTATAGCCGTTCCCACTGCCGGGGCCACTACACATTCTTCAGGTGTTAAAAATTCATCCATTCCCGTGAAATCAAGTCCTGCCATTTCAACAGCACGAGCAGCCAGAATATTTCTCCCCAATCCTGTGGTGATTACTTCATCCAAAAATTCCCTCTCAGCAACCTCTAAAATTGCCTCTGAAATCTTAAGGGCCTGTTGTGCGTAAATATAATCACCAATGGATTCAATATCAGATGTACTTAATACATCAAGATCTCCACAAAGTACCCTTGAAATGCGCCTTAGAGAATCTTTTTTTTCTTTACCCGCACCATCAGGAGTATCACAGCTGTATTCCTCTTTAGTGATGTTGCCCAGAACATGATGAACATCAGCAGATATGGCAAAAAGCTCAGAAGATACTCTAAACCATCCCTCATTAAATGGTACTTTATCTACTAGGGCCGCTACATTGGTCCTTAGGGTTCCAGTATAAACCAGTTCACCCGTTCCTAACCTTTCCAAGTCCGATCTGCCACGAGCACATTCTAAACCATTTTTAAGAGGAATTATATCCGTTGTGGTGCTTCCCACATCAACCAAAATACAATTTTGAGACATTATGGATGCTATCTGAGAGGTGGCAATCCAATTGGCTGCAGCCACTTGAAGCGGGTCTGAAATAACTTGAGAAGCATTCATCATTCCAGAAAGGCCCACATAAGCCACTGGAACATTAAATGTATCCTCAACTTTTTTAACAATATCTAAAACACCATCTTTTTTGGTCTCATAAGCATCAACCAGTTCTGCAGTCATAGAGACTCCTACTGCATCTAATTGATCGATTTCTTCCCCAATTAAATCCAGCAAATAAGTTTCCAGCTCTTCATTTTTCATCCACATTGGGAGATATCTGAAATCGGTTTTTATATTTTCGATATCTCCTCCCTGATCAAAATCAATGATGGCCAAGTCAGTATTGGCCCCACCAATATCAAATCCCGCTATTTTCATTAGAAATCACCTTAGTAAGTTTTAAATGTTTTTTAAAATATTTTTAATAATTTATATAGGTTATGATGAGTTAAGAATTATAATAAAATTATAATAGTTTATTAGTTTTTAATGATAATATCCAATTTTTCAGCCCCTTTTTGGAATTCATAACATCCAGAAAGAGTTAAATCATCTGGAAGATTTCCCCTAGCTGAATCAGCAATTGCTAGCCCTAGATTAATATCCATTAAATTTCTTAAAGCCACATAGGGCGTGGTAAGGCGAGAGTTAATTTCAATAAAATAAATTTTATCCGAAAGAATCAAATCAACACCCACATAGCCCTTAAGGCCATCAATAGACTCTACAATATTTTTAGCCATATCTAATGCCTCATTTTTTAAGGGATGATTCCAGGGAACTTCACCACCATTATATTCCAGGCCATCATCATTAAATTCAATTTTTTGGAGATTTAAGCTGATGGGAAGGGCTTCAACACCATTAGAAAGCAAGCTGACACTGCATGCTTGACCTTCCACAAAATCTTGAAGTATGGCATGGGAAAATGATGTTTCCATAGATTTTAATGATTCATGTAGTTCTTCAAAGGAATTTAAAACTTTTATTCCCTGGCAAGCAACTCCATCAGCCGGTTTAATAATCATCTTCTTATTATTGAAAAATAAATTGGAAAATTCATTTAATGATTTGGAATAGTTATTTTCTTGTAATTCCTTTCTAAATTCCTTTAAATCAATTTTATAAGTGTTTATAAGATTCACATTAGTACTAGAGTTATTTTCATTATTTTTTTTAATATTTTTAATATAACCCTGGTTTTTTTTAAGATGTTTATAAGTTTCTAATTTATCTGAGCATTTCAAAACAGCTTCTGAAGTTGATCCCAGTACATTTACACCTTCACTCTCAATTAATTTAGTTAATTTATACAGTTCCAGATTTTCTTCAGCCGCTACAAATATACAGGCCTCAAAGTTAGATATATTTGATTCTAGCCAATTTTCTAAATCAGAACAATTTTTCGGATTAAAATTTACGGTTAGAGGATTACATGCATCCCATTTTTGCAGATATTCCTTTTTAAATAATTTTTCGGCAATTAAATAACTAACCTCAAAAGTTCTAGAAGGTTCTATTGAATAGTTTATTGAATGTTCTATTTTATTAAAATCGTCCAGAAGGCCTTCCAACATGGCCCGGCCTTCAACTAAAAATTCAGGATTTTCCAGACCCATTACTGTTGCATATTCGAAAATAAGAACTTTCAAGGCCTTCCAACTCCCTTAAAAATAACGCCCTCCTCTCTGAACTTTTCCGGGTCTAAAATAGGCCGAGTGCAGACAAAAACTGATTTTTCAATCATTTTAGGAGTTATATCAAAGTACTCTCTATGGTCTGTGATTAAAACAACACAATCACATTTTAATGCTTCTTTTAAGGAAACTGGTTTTGCACCCATGGCCATGATTATTTCAGAATTTACATGGGGATCATGAGCCATGACTCTAGCGTCTTGAGAAGATAATTCTATGATAAGTGGTTCAGCCGGCGTTTCCCGAGCATCCGCCACATTTCCCTTATATGCAACACCTAAAACCCCGATTGTAGAACCATTTAATGATTTATCAACTTCTTGAAGTGCTTTTTCAATTATATGTGCTACATGATGCGGCATATGCTCATTAATATTTCTTGCTGTTTTAATTAACTTTGAAGGATTATTAGTTTCTTTGGCCATCTCTACAATAAAATAAGGGTCAATAGACAGACAATGACCACCTACCCCCGGGCCAGGAGTGTGAATATTTACTCTAGGATGGAAATTAGCCGCTTTAATTGCATCAATAGCATCTATTCCCACAGACTCGCAGACCATAGCCAGTTCATTGGCCAGAGCAATATTAGTGTCCCGATAAGTGTTTTCCATTAATTTAACCATTTCAGCAGTCATTAAATCTTTCACCGTTATAACTTCACCTTCCGTGATTTTTTCATACAAAAAAACAGCTTTTTTTGAGCTTTCAGCATCAATACCCCCAATAACTCGAGCATTATGGGTCATTTCATATAATGTATTATAAGGAAGAGCTCTTTCAGGAGTATAAGCAACTTTAAAGTCATTTATAGATTTAAGGCCACTTTCCTCTAGAATAGGGATTACCACATTTTCACAGGTTCCTGGTGGAATTGTACTTTCAATTATGACCAGATCTCCTTTTTTAAGGCCATTAGAAATCATTTTACAAGCAGATATTACTGCAGAAAGGTCTGAACATTTATTTTGATCTACGGGAGTAGGTACAATAACAATCAGCACATTAGAATTCTTAACAGCTTCTGAAGCATTATTAGTAGCCCTTAAATTACCACTACCCACTACTTCATTTACCAGTTCATTTAACCCAGGTTCCATTATAGGAGAAATACCCGAATTAACATTTTCAACAGTACTCTGATTTATGTCAACACCCACTACTTTAAAACCATTTTTTGCAAAAAGTGAAGCAGTTGGTAGCCCTATATGGCCTAAACCAAATATCACTATGTTAAACCCTTCTTCAGTCATTTTATCTCCTGTTTTTTAAATAAGACATAATATTTGAATTTAAATTGAATCATATAATTTATTTGATAACTTTAACAAATAATTACTTTTAAATCACTTGATTCTATCTATAGATTAAGTAAGTAAATCTTTATAGAATATAGCTATTGAATTAATTAAATAAATGTAACTATTGATTTATAGAATTAGCATACTCTCTCAAAAAATATTCCTACTTAAAAAAAATTAATTAAATTGATTAAAAACAATATAAATAATAATTAAAATTAATTTTGAAGGTATTTATCAAATAAAACCAACTTATTTTTCAAATCAAGATCCTCATGAGGGAATGTTGCTTCATTATTTTCATAAACCACTCTAATTAAAGCATTTTGAGTGCTTTCAAATTCTCTGACAGTTATATTTGATTCTATCAATTCAATTTTTCTTTTAAATTGATTCATGATATTTTCTGGAGATTTTATTTCTAATTCTCCATTTTCATAATCAGTTAAAGTAACATTCAGAATTCTAGAAGATGCCTTACCATCCCCATATGGATTAATAGCCTTTTTCATAGTTTCCCTGGTTTTTGGATCATTCATAATAAGATTGGCCGTTTCAATAATTTTATCTTTATTAGAACCCACCAAAATGTTTCCTCCAGCGGTAACAGTTTCAGGACGTTCCGTATTATATCTCAATGTCATACAAGGCACATCTAGAGTTATGGCCTCTTCTTGAAGTCCTCCAGAGTCAGTCATAACCATATCTGAATTAGATAATAGTAGTAGGAAATCTAAATAACCAATAGGTTTTATGAGTTTTATATTATCTTTTTTAACCAGTTTAGAAAGAAGTCCGAAGTTTTCCAGGTTTTTTAAGGTTCGGGGATGTACTGGAAAAATAATGGTTAATTCATCCAGTTCTATTAATGCATCAGTAATCTGAGTGAGTCTTTCTAGATTATCTACATTTTCTGCCCGGTGCATGGTTAAAGTGAGGATTTTTTCATCCACTTCAAATTGATCAAGAATATCTGAGTTATTTTCTGCAATTTTAAGGTTTCTTAAACAGGCATCTACCACAGTATTACCCGTTATAATCACATTTTTAGGATTTATACCTTCTACAATTAGATTTACTGCAGATTCCTCAGTGGGGACATAATAGAGCTGAGAACAAACATCTGCCACCATACGATTAATTTCTTCAGGCATGGTCTTATCAAAAGACCTGAGACCCGCTTCTACATGACCCACTGGAATATGTAACTTAGATGCTACAATAGCTCCAGCAAGGACAGCGTTGGTATCACCCTGGACCATCACCATATCTGGTTTTTCTTCCACAAAAACATTTTCAATGCCTTTCATCATTTCTGCAGTCTGTTCACCATGCGATCCAGAACCTACACCAATATTGTAGTCTGGAGTCGGCAATTCAAGATCAGAAAAAAATTGATCAGACATTTCATGATCATAGTGCTGGCCGGTGTGAATTAAAACATAATCCAGATTTCTTTTTATTATTTCATCAATTACAGGGGCCATTTTAATTATTTCCGGCCTAGTTCCGATTACAATAGCTATTTTCATGAAATATACCTCGTCTACAGCTTTAATAAATTATATTAATTGTTATATTAGTTCAAAATTATTTCTTAATTGAACCTTCACTATATAAAATCAAATTTATTTATAAGAATATTTTAGCTAAATTATGTTATAAATTATCTTCTAAATTCATTTAATATTCATATCATTCGATTTAAATTAAATCTTAGTCAGAAATACATCGTAATTGTAGAATACTAATATTTACTTAGGAAAAAGAATAAAATTAGCTATTCTTGTGAATCTCGCTTTCTTTTGGCCCTATACTCATCAATAACATTCCATAATTTCTCTTTCTCGTCTTGGT
>JAHFBZ010000096.1 GCA_023249725.1 Methanobacteriaceae archaeon | reverse complement strand
TTATCACTTAATTAATTAATCATTTAATTAAATTAATCACTTAAATAAGATTTAAATAAGTTTAATTACCTAAAAATTGTGTATCAAATATATCATTTGCTGTAAGGGTTGTATTCAAATATCCTAAATTGTTTTCTATTTTAGCAAATTTTAAAACGTTATTTTGAAATGACTTATTAACTGAGGAGACAAATGTTATGTGTTGCAAGGATAAGGCCTCAATTTCAATATTGGTTGTTAATTCCTGATCAATAATATTTGCAGTCTCGTTAGGGTGTGTATTAACATACTCGGTTGTTTGTTGATGAATTTTAAGGAATTTATCTAGTTCTTGGGGGTGTTCTTTAATGAAACTCTCGCTGGCAATTATAACACAACAGGGATGGTCTTTTATAATATCGTTTGAGTAGATTAACACATTTCCAATACCTTCGTAAGGTGCTAATGAGACAAAAGGTTCATAGGATATGTATGCATCAACTTTATGGGCTGCCAGGGATGAAGGAATGTTATAAACATTTATTGATATTAAATTTACATCTTCCGGAGATATATTGTATTTTTGCAGCTCATAAAGTAATAGAACTTGTTGGATGGAGCTTACACCAGGTGTAGCTATTGATTTACCATTTAAATCCGCAGGACTAGTAATGTTGGAGTTGGGTTCAACCACAATTCCACTACCCCCCCATATTAACTGATCCCACAACCTTGATGGGAACTCCTTTACTTATTCCCTGCATGACAGGTGTTATTCCAACGTAACCAATATCCACATCACCACTGGCCACAGCATCTACAATATTAGAACCAGAATTTATTTGTACCGTTTTAACATTTAAACTATTATTTTCATAGGTTTTATTATGTTTGGCCACCAAAAGAGCAGCGCTGTGATCTGTTGGTAGATATCCTACTTCAATCACATTCTGATTATCTGAAGCAAAAAAAGTCCAAAGGCTACTCGCTATTAGTAACAAAATAAAAATGAACAGAATTATCAGTTTATAGTGCTTCATAATATCTTGATAAATTTAATTTAATTCAATACTATTTTATATTAAATTATTTAGATTTAAGCAACTATTAATTTTATCCATTCCTTTCAATCAGCATAAAGTCTTAAGATAATAAAAATATAGATTTATAGAAATTTAAATAAGAATATTATATTGAAATAAAATATTATATCTGACATAATCAAGCAGAAATATCATTTAAAAGATTTAAGGGGTTAATCCATTATGAAAACCATGCTCTGGGAAGATAATCAACTTTTACTTATTGACCAAACCAAATTACCTGATGAACTTACTTATTTTACCTGTAAAAACTATAAAGATGTTATCCAAGCCATTAAAACCATGGTGGTAAGGGGTGCGCCGGCCATTGGTGTGGCTGCTGCTTTTGGAGTGGCATTAGCAGATCTAGCTGGTGAAGATTTGGAAAAAGCCGCAAAAGAAATAAAAAGCTCTAGGCCAACAGCAGTAAACTTATTCTGGGCAGTGGATAGAATTATGGCCTCAGATTTCCCCTTAGAAGAAGCAGTAAAAATGTATCAAGAAGACATTGATACCAACCGGGCCATGGGAAAACACGGTGCTAAAGTAATTGAAGATGGAGATACTATTTTAACCCATTGTAATGCTGGTGCCCTTGCCTGTGTTGATTATGGAACGGCACTGGGTGTTATAAGGGCAGCTTTTGAGGAAGGTAAAAAAATAAATGTTTTATGTGATGAAACCCGTCCCTTAGGCCAGGGGGCCCGTTTAAGTGTCTGGGAAATGCAACAGGAGAACATTCCAGTTAAATTGATTGTGGATAGTGCTGCTGGTTACTTAATGCAACAGGGAGAAGTTGATAAAATAGTCATTGGTGCCGATAGAGTAGCTAAAGGTGGTGTAGCTAATAAAATCGGTTCTTTAATGGTGGCCCTGACCGCCAAGCGATTCAATGTTCCATTTTATGTGGCCGCTCCCATGAGTACCTTTGATAGTGAAAATTCAATTTATGATGTTGAAATTGAAGAAAGAGGGCCTGAAGAGGTAACTCACTATGGAAATTGTTGTATAACTCCTAAAGGAACTGAAGTAAGAAATCCAGCTTTTGATATTGTTCCCAGTGACCTTATTGCAGGAATAATCACTGAAAATGGGATTTTAGATCCATTATAGATATATTTAAAAAATAATTATCTAATTTATTTAATTTCAATTTTTAATTCTTATTTTAGTTTTAACTTAATATTTTCCTTAATTACATTTTAAAAAATAAAAAAATATTTAAAAATAATCTTTTTTGATTTAGAATTAATTAATTTATCCTAGCATCAATCCCCATATGCCAAATACCTGGACTCCGGGACTTAACATGCCTTTTATTCAAAATTTCCACTTTCCGAGGCCCAGCAGCATCAATTATCCTTTGAATAGGTGTATAAAAATCTGAAGAGAATTCATAGTAATTAATAATCCCTCCAGGTTTAATCAATTCCATGGCCTTATCTAAAAACTCATAAGCCGTACCCGGAAGATTCATTATCACTCTATCTGCAGAAATATCATGTTCTGATAAGACTTGACCTACATCACCTAAAATTGGAACTACCTTTTCTTCTACGTGATTAAGTTCCATATTCTTTTTTAAATAATGAATTGCACTGGGATTAATATCAATAGCATAAATTAGAACTTCCCGGCGCCGTGCAATGTCCATAACAAAAGGCCCTACTCCCGCAAACATGTCCACTATTATTTCACCGTCTTTCACCTGCTGGGCCACTCTTTCTCTTTCAGTGGCCAGTCTTGGACTGAAATAAACTTTCTTAACATCTAACATTATTCGAGAGCCGTATTCTACATGTATGGTCTCGGAAATGTCCTCCCCTGCCAGATGCTCCAGTTCCCGGATACGGGTAATGCCTTTTATCTCGCTTTTTTTCATGAAAACTGCTTTTCGTTTAGTGAAATCAAGGGCCGCCTGCCCAATGGTATGTTTATGTTCTTCCAGCTTTTCTGGAATCTCCAGGATCACCACATCTCCAATAATGTCAAAGGACTTCTTTATCTCCTGAATTTCAACTTCATCAATTTTACCATTTAAAAAGTCCATGAAGCTTTTAGGGCCTCTTTTTTGTATTTCAAATTCTATTTCTAAAATATCTAAATGACTGATTCCAGATTCAGCTAACTTTTCAGAATTTATCTCTATTTCACACATTAATGGTAAATAAACGTATTCAGAGTCCCTTTTTATTTTAAGGCCAAGATCTATAATTGATTTTTCCATTAGAATTTTACGGACTTGGTTGGCCTCTTTTTTGGGAATTTTAATACCTTTCATATGATTCCTCTTGTAAGGGTAATTAGTTAATTAGAATTTATTTAATTTATCAAATTATTTATTAAAAAAACACTTCCTAAATATATTTATAATCTTTATGGTATAATTTAGTAAATAATCATTATACGATGAATATGCTTTAAGATAATGATTGTCATTTATTTATGTAATATATATCTCAATTTGAACTGCATATTTAAGAATATCAAAGTTTAGTAATTATCAAATTAACTAGAATTAATATAATTAGTGAAATTATAGATTATACCATTAAAAGGTGATTCAATGCTTTATTTTATTGGTTTAGGACTTTATGATGAAAAAGATATTTCTGTTAAAGGATTAGAAGCTTTAAAGTCTGCAGATGAGGTTTATGCTGAGTTTTACACGGCAGGACTTTTTGGAACATCCATCTCTGCTTTTGAGAAATTATTAGGCCGTGAAGTTAAAATTTTGACTAGAGAAGCAGTGGAAGAAGAGATAATTCCTATAAAAGCGGCAGAAAGCAAAAATGTTGCTTTTTTAATTGCGGGAGATCCATTAATCGCTACCACACATACTGATATGATGATGGAAGCCAAAAAAAGAGGAATAGAAACTCAAGTCATACACTCCTCATCAATACTATCTGCCGCACCAGGAATATCTGGCCTGCAGGCCTATAAATTCGGTAAAGTAACCACGGTGCCTTTTACAGAAGAAAATTTCTTCCCTCATTCTCCTTACCTGGCTATTAAAAATAACCTGGAGCAAGATGCCCACACTCTGGTCTTGCTGGACATCAGAGCCCATGAAAACAGATACATGACTGTTAATCAAGGCCTGGAATACCTTATGGAAGTTGAAAATGATAGAAAAGAAGGTATATTGTCGGGGGATACTTTGGCCGTAGCTATTGTTCGTGCAGGTTCTCCAAAACCTCTGGTAAGGGCAGATAAAATAAAAAATTTAATTAAGGAAGACTTTGGAGGCCCATTGCATTGTTTAATAATTCCTTCTAAAATGCATTTTATGGAAGCCGAATATCTGGTGGCCATGGCCGGTGCTCCTGAGGAGATATTGTGAGAGTATATTGTTATTACTTGCTCTGAAGGATATTGTAACTAATTATTAAATATTGTAACATTAATTTCATATTATCAAAAACAATGAATTTCATTAATATTCAAGAATAAGAAAATTGATTAAAGGGGAGACTTTATGAACGATTATATTATAGATGCCCAGGAAATCACCAAAGAATATGATGGATTCAAAGCAGTGGATGGTTTGAATCTTCAAATAAAAAAAGGTGAAGTATTTGGCTTTTTAGGGCCAAATGGTGCTGGAAAAACCACATCCATTAGTATGATGGTGGGGCTGCTTAAACCAACCAGTGGCCAGATATTAATTGATGGTGTTAAAATTGAAAAAATTGACAAGGGTATGATTGGAATATGTCCTCAAGAACTGGTTCTTTGGGAGCATTTAACTTCTCTGGAAAGCCTTAAACTCATGGGGGACATGTATGATGTTCCAGGTGATGTTTTAAAAGAAAGGGCTCACAAATTATTGGAAGATCTTTTCTTAGATGAAAAGGCCAATACTCTAGTTATAAACCTTTCTGGAGGAATGAAAAGGCGTTTAAATTTAGCTTTAGCCTTAATACACTCTCCTGAGATAGTAGTTCTGGATGAGCCCTCTGAAGGTTTGGATCCCCAATCGAGAAGAGTTTTGTGGAACTTTATTAACTCTTTAAGGGATGATGAAGGTAAAACTGTAATTTTAACGACTCATTTAATGGATGAGGCTGATAAATTAAGTGATCGCATTGCCATTATTGACCATGGTAAACTATTGAGGCTGGATACTCCTGAAAATCTAAAAAAAGATATTGGGGAAGGGGATGTTGTGGAAATTCTTTTATCTAATTCTGAAGAGAATAATGACGCCCTAAATATTTTGAAAGAAATGGAAGAAATAGAATCAGTCATAGAAATTAATAATAAATTGGATGTTCGGGCCTTAAATGCAGTTTCTAAACTTCCATCCATTATGAAAAATTTGGAAGAAGAAAAAATTTCAATTGAAGATTTATCAGTTCGACAAAACACATTAGAAGACGTATTCATTGAATTAACTGGAACGGGGCTTAGAGAATGATTAAATTTTTAAGTATTGCTATAAAAGATTCTAAAGAACTTTTAAGGGATCGGAAGGGTCTTTTCTTGATATTAGGATTTCCTTTGTTTTTCATGTTAATATTTGGATTTGCTTTTGGTGGAATGGGTCAGGAAAATGAGACTCATAATTTGGCTATTGTGAATTATGATCAAGGAGCGGTATTTCCAACCACTAATGCAAAAATAAATTTTGGTAATAATCTTACCACGGTGCTAAAGGATACCAAGTACGAGGATAGTGAAACCCATATCTTTAATGTTACTAAAACCACTGAAAACAATGCCAATAACATAATTAAAAATAGTAATGCTGATGCTTTACTTATTATACCTAAAAACTTTTCTCAAGCCATGGTTAATTTATTAAGTTCTAATATTAATCAAAATGCCCTCTCAAGCAGTTCTAGTAGTGCTTCTTCAGGCCCTACTTCATCTAATTCAAATGTCACTGCTAAATTAATTATCAGAGGCGATAGTAGTTCGGTCAGCTTTGGTGTGTCTCAAGCCATTTTGGTAGGGATTATTGGAAATTATCAGGATCAAGTAGTTAATAATGTGAAAAAAAGTGTTTCAGGTTCTTCTTCATCGCAGATTGAATATATAAAAACTGATGTAGAATCTGCTTCAGGAACTAGCTCATTTACTACCTTTGACTTTTTAGCTCCGGGAATGATGGTCTTTGCCATACTTTTACTGGCCACTACGGTAGCTTCGGGTTTAACTCGGGAGGTAGAGTCTGGAACATTAAAAAGACTAAAATTATCTAAAATGAGGTCATTTGACCTTTTATTCGGGGGTTTAATACCCTGGTCTTTAATTGCTGCATTACAAATCTTGATACTCTTGGGAGTAGCCATAGCCATTGGTTTTCACTGGCAAGGTGGTACAAACTCCATAATTTTAGCCATGATTGTGGCCATTATTGGTGGGGTCGCTTCTGTGGCTTTAGGAATGATAATTGCATCTTTTGCTCAAAATGACCGTCAAGCTACCAATTTAGGTACCTTAGTAACGGTACCCGTATCTTTTTTATCTGGTGCATTTTTCCAGCTCCCTCAAGTGGTCATGGGTAATTTCATGGGAAACACGGTTGAAATATATGATCTACTACCATGGAGACACACACTTTTAGCATTGAGGAGAATTCTTATATATGGTGGTAACTGGAATGATATTTCCTATCAAGTGGCCTGGATGGTTGTTCTTACCGTGATATTGTTTTCCATTGGTGTGGTGCTATTCTCTAAAATGAGACTACAAGCTGAAAAATAATTCAATATTTCTATTAATTAAATTTAATTAAATTTTGGCTTACTGGCAAAAAATCAATAAAAAGGAATTATAGGGGACAATAAAGTGGCTGATGATAAAAAAATACACAAACATGGTGGAAAATCAAGTAGTGAAATTCTAAGTGCTTCGGAAGTTTTAAAAAATGTAGGTTTAAAATCAGGCGATATATTTTTGGATGCCGGCAGCGGAGATGGGTTTATTTCACTAGAGGCATCAGAAATTGTTGGTGAAAATGGTGAAGTATATGCTACTGATGTTCACAAACCATCAATGGATATTCTTCACCAGAAAATTGAAGAAAAAGATTTAAAAAATGTAAATCCTATCTTAGCAGACATAACTTCCAGCATTCCTGTTGAAAATAATTCAATAGACCTATATCTCACCGCCAATGTTTTCCATGGGATAGTGGGTAATGCTGAATTAGATAGTACCATGAAAGAAATCAACCGTGTTTTAAAAGATGATGGAGTTTTAGCTATTGTGGAATTCATTAAAGAAGAAGGAATGCCTGGACCACCAATGGATGTTCGTCTGGAACCACAAGATGTTGTAGATAATATTGAAAAATATGGCTATGTGAAAAAAGAAGTTAAACAAACCGGACCTTATCATTACGTGTTGTTAGCTTCTAAGAATAAATAATACAATTTTTATTAATTCTATGGGTTTAAATTAATTATTTTCTACTTATTTTTCTATTTTCATTGTATTCTCATTTTCTATTTTTTTTAAAAAGTTTTTTATTTTTATTTAATTAATAAATTTAAAAACTTAAAATAAAAAAATAAGAACTTTTTTAGAAGGGTTGTTGGAAAAATAGGGGTTGTAAAGTTTAGGGGTGTTGGAACTTTTGAAAAAATTTTGAAAATATTATTTTCTGGATTTTAATGGAGTCTAATTCAAAATTAGCCTAGTTAAATATAAGTATTAGGTGAGAGTAGATATATTATCATGCTAAATCAAAGTATACCTACTCTCAATTGTTGTATTGACTCCATACAACTTAAACTTTCCGATTTTT
>JAHFBZ010000024.1:13728-27109 GCA_023249725.1 Methanobacteriaceae archaeon | reverse complement strand
AGCACTAGTACCATTAGCTAAACTTGGAATAGTCCAAATACCAGTTGTATTGTCATAAGACCCCATAGTCACAGTACCTGTGAAACCAGGGATCAAATCAGTTAATTTAATGTTAGTCGCATTATCCTGCCCATTATTAGTCACAACAACCGTGAACACACCATTACTTCCAACATTCAAAGTACTATTAGTAGCAGTATTAGTCACAGTCACATTTGCTTCTTTAGTGTAAGCATCAGCTTCAGTTGATTAACCAATAGTGGTAGGATCATATTCAGTTTCTGTGATTTTAGTTGCAGTATTAGTAGTATTTTTACCAGCCATTACAGCAGTAGCTTTTCCAGTAATAGTTAAAGTAGCGCTTTCACCATTAGCTAAGCTGAATATAGTCCAGTTTCCATTTAGATAAGTTCCTGTGGAAGGAGTAACTGTATAATTAGCTAATCCTGCAGGGACATTATCTTGTATTATGAAGTTTGTAGCAGTATCCGGACCAGTGTTGGTAATAGTTACCACATAAGTCACTGTACCTCCCACATTCACCGGAGTAGTTACAGTTTGGCTTAATTTAGTATCAGCCAGTTTAGTATAAACCGTGGCATTTGCAGAAGTGTAAAGATCAGAGAACTCAGTTTGTCCCGTTTGAGTAGCTGTATTGGTTGTGTTTAATCCAGCCATTGCAGCTGTAGCATTACCCACAATACTCAAAGTAGCACTAACACCACTAGCTAAACTAGGAATAGTCCAAACACCACTATTATAAGTACCCACTGAAGGTGTAACCGTGAAACCAGCTAAAACAGCAGGCAACACATCACTAATCACAATATTAGTCGCATTATCCGGACCATTATTCAAAGCAGTCACAACATAACTAACCAAACCACCCACATTCACCGGAGAATTAACAACCTCACTCAAAACAACATTAGCCTTTTTAATATAGGTTGTGGCGTCAGGTGCTGTAGTGTTGAATGGATATTCAGTTTGAGTTTCAGTTACATGACTAGTAATGTTTGTTCCTGCCATTGCAGCTGTAATCATACCCGACAAAGTTAAAGTTGCACTAGTACCATTAGCTAAACTTGGAATAGTCCAAATACCAGTTGTATTGTCATAAGACCCCATAGTCACAGTACCTGTGAAACCAGGGATCAAATCAGTTAATTTAATGTTAGTCGCAGCATCAGGACCATTATTTGTCACAACAACCGTGAACACACCATTATTACCCACATTCAAAGTACTATTAGTTGCAGTATTAGTAACAGTCACATTAGCAAACTTAGTATAAACAGTAGCGTTAGTTAAAACTGGGAGCGAATTGTACTCGCTTTGACTTGTTCGAGTTGCGTTATTAGTAATATTCAAACCAGCCATAGAAGGTCCTGATTTACCAGTTATAGTTAAACTAGCAGTATTCCCATTTATCAAGCTCGTAATAGTCCATACTCTATTAGTACTATTATAAGATCCTCCTTGAGTCGTCACCAGAACATCAGTTAATCCCTCTGGAATAAGGTCACTAATTAAAACATTAGTAGCAGTATCTGGCCCATTATTCCGTGCTGTGACCACAAAAGTTACAGTATCGCCCACATTAACAGTTGCATTACTTGCACCATTAACGGTTTGGCTTAAAGCCACATTAGCTTTGTTATTATAGACATAAACACTGGCGTTGACTTTGTCTAAAACAGGGTCGTATTCCGTTTGTGAAGTTTGATTGGCCCAGTTGGTAACCCAACTATTTGCAGTTGTAGCATTAGGTCTTGCAGTTATATTCAAAGTTGCACTAGCACCGCGATTCAAAGTAGTTATAGACCAAACTCCAGTAGAAGAACTATAAGTTCCGGTAGAACGTACATTTGATCGGTAATTTACTCCATAGGGTAAAAGATCAGCTATGCGTAGAGTAGTAGCAGTATCTGGTCCGTGGTTAGTTACAGTTATTCTGAAAATTACATCACTACCCACTTTAACATCAGGAATGTTAGTAGTTTGAGTTATTCTAATATCTACTAATTTCGTGTATACTTTTGCACTGGTATTGGTTGCTGGAGTTGGGTCATATTCTGTTTGATTGGTTACAGTAGCTATATTGGTGGTATTTAAACCAGCCATATTTGTTCCTGCCAGACCACTTAAAGTTAAGGTTATGATACTACCATTTTTTAATGAAGGGATAGTCCATACACCAGTAGCAGAATTATAAGTTGTGCCCGTCCCAGGCGTAGCAGTTAAACCAGTTAATCCCGGAAGAATATTTTGAATATTTATATTAGTTGCATTATCTGGTCCATTATTCCGTGCTGTGACCACAAAAGTTACAGCTTGACCCACATTCCTAGTTATTGCAACAGTACCTCCATTCACAGTTTGTGTTAACACAATATCTGTTTTTTTAGTATAAACCGTAGCATTTGAGGAATTATACTGACTACTGTACTCTGTTTGTCCCGTTTGAGTAGCAGTATTGGTTGTGTTTAATCCAGCCATTGCAGCTGTAGCATTACCCACAATACTCAAAGTAGCACTAGCACCATTAGCTAAATTAGGAATAGTCCAAACACCACTATTATAAGTACCCACTGAAGGTGTAACCGTGAAACCAGCTAAAGCAGCAGGTAACACATTACTAATCACAATATTAGTCGCATTATCCGGACCATTATTCAAAGCAGTCACAATATAAGTAACTAAACCACCCACATTAACCGGAGAATTCACAGTTTCACTCAAAGTCACATTAGCCTTTTTAGTATAAACCTTAGCAGAGGTAGTATTAGATTCCTGATTGTATTGGTCTTGAGCAATTCGTGTAGCCACATTGGTAGTGTTCAAACCAGCCATAGCTACAGTTGCTTTACCAGTAATAGTCAAAGTAGCAGAAGCACCATTGTTTAAAGTCGGTATAATCCATAATCCTGTGCTTGAATTATAAGTTCCCACAGAAGGAGTTACAGTCACATTAGCTAAACTTGCAGGTATTACATCAGATATCACAATGTTTGTAGCAGCATTAGGTCCCCTATTATTAGCCGTTACAATATAGGTTACTGTATCACCAACATTCACTGGAGAATTAACTGTTTGACTTAAAGTAACATTAGCTTTAGGATTACAGTTTATGTAAGAAGTGTCAGATAGGGTAAAAGGTAAAAGGTTTGCAGCTACCAGATTTTGTTTAGGATTTAAGGGATTATCATATAATAAATTCCCATAACTTCCAGTTACTGAAGCCGTCACTAGAGAGGTTATGTTACTAGTTAATCCAGTAATACTTACTTTAACCCTACCAAAAGCGTCAGTTACAGCAGAAGTTGCATTAAAAGTTCCAGAAGTTGTAGTGAAATTCACTGTGATATTATTTAGTGGATTACCGTTCTGGTCTTTTACTATACCTGTTAAATTCAAAGATCCGCCATTTTCCAAATTGCTAGTTTCAGGACTCAGTTCAATCGTGGCAGGGTATTGCATGGCTATTGCGTCACGTATAATCGCCCATGCCCGATTAGCAACCGTGTGTCTACTTCCCAGAAGGTTATTTTCTAAATATCCATCATAGGGATTTCCATAAGTTGTCCTATTGTAGGTCATGAACTGATAATATGTGTTATTTCCAGGGTATACTCCATAATTTGCTGAAGTAAAGTACCAGATAGCACACTGAATTGCTGCTCCTTCAAGATTACGAGCATCATCCGTAGTATTTTTTGAAGGATCGTAGTGGTTTAAAATGTAGTTTACTTTTGCCCAATTTATACTGCTATTCAAATCCCCTCTGGTTCCAGGAAGAGGCCCATTAACTAGAAGAAGGTCATTAGGACCTATACCCGTATATATGTCAATACAGTAGGCATAGTAAAAATTAACACGATCCATGGTAACTTGAAGTTGTCCTGCGGAATAATAACCACCATAATGCTGAATGTAAACCTTGGTTGAAGGTCCCATGGTACCAGTCCACCAGATTGTATTTGGTGTTAACTGGATATTGGCCGTGCCATAATAATTAGGGTCTGAACCAACACCTTTAGCTATGGTAACTGTTTGATTGGTTAAATTACATCCCACAAAGTTAGCAGTTACATTAAACTTAGTCTGGTTACTGAAAAAATTTATACTATAGTAACCATTTTGATCAGTTTTTGCAGTACCAAGTATCTTGCCACTATTATTTACAGTAACAGTAGCATTGGTTAAATTTTTAACTGTATTATATTCTTTAATAGTAATCGTCCCATTTATGGTGTTGTTTGTTGGGTCTGCAGCAGTTACAGCAGAACTTCCGCAAAAAACAAAAACCATTATGAGGGCTACTAAAAAGAAATATGTTTTTTTATTCATTTTTTTTACCTTCAATTTTTTCCCATATTATAAATTAAAATTTTTTAAGATTTACTTGATAATCATGAAAATCTCTTTTGTGAATATTATCACAAACTTATATACTAATTAGAAATTTTTGTGATAAATTTCACAAGTATATTTTCTATAATCAATAATTACGTAAAACAAGCATATAACTATTTCGATTTTGATAAATTTTAATGACAGAAAGTGAATTTTATGGTCATGGATAAAATAAAAACAAGTAACAAATAACACATATGGGTCAAAATTATCCATATTCACCTTATTCAAATAAATATTTTATAAAAATAGTGAAAAATAAATTGAAATAAAGAAAAACCAGTCTTAAAAATGATTTTAATTTTTAGTGAAAATCCTATCTCTAAAATAAAATTACAAAGACAGTATTTTTGTGACATATAGAACAAAAAATAATCAATGCAAAAAGATAGTTCTAAGTATAATAATAATATATTGAAAACAGATTATTATAATAGATTTATATCCGTGATAAATAATGAAGACCTATAAAGCCCATGGCCTATCCATTGAATCAGATATTCATTTTCCAGAACTATTAGAATGTTCAGAAAAATCAAAAATTAGTATAAAGTATGGAAATTTTGATTATCCTCCTGAAAAAGTCTTGGAAGAAGGTGTTTTTAGAATTGCCAGCTATTACATTTTAACTGAGAATTCAGTTTATTTGGTTTGGAATAATATAGATATCTGTCAAATAAGCAAAGGGAAAGAAATCATAGTAAATTCACGAACTGGTGTAGATGAGACGTTCCTTAGAGCATTAATTTTAGGCCCAGCTCTAGGAATATTATTACATCAAAGATGTAGGTTGGTGCTTCATGCCAGTGCTATAAATATTAATGATGTTGCTGTGGCTTTCATGGGCCATAATGGTGCTGGTAAATCAACCACTACATTTTCTTTTATAAATAGTGGTTATCCATTAATTGCCGACGATATTTTGAGTATAGAATTTAGAGATAACATTCCCGTGGTTTATCAGGGTTTGCCCAGGATAAAATTATGGCCAGAAAGTATGGAAATATTTGATAAATCAATGGAATCATTTCCAATACACCCTGAATCCCGTAAAAGATCCTATTTTGTAGATGATTTTTGTAACCAGGTTGTTTCTCTAAAGCATATCTATGTCATAGAAAATAAGGATAAAACGTATTTAGAAGAATTAAAACCTCAAGAAGCACTTATTGAGCTTATTAGAAACTCATACTGTGCTAACATATTTCAAAATTCAGATCAGGCCACTAATTTAGAAGCATATGGAAAAATTGTTAAGAATGTTTCTATAAAACAATTGAATATAGAACGATCTCTGGATAAAATTCCAGAAATGGTAAATCTCATAGAAAAGGATGTTATATTAAAATGAGAGAAAAAATTACAGATAGCTACTTTTGGAATTACTTGAGACTCTTAACCCAATTCAATTCTAAAAAATTTTCTTTCACCATATCCCTAATGGTACTTATCAGCTTAAGTGAAGGAATAGGCCTTCTTCTACTTATCCCCTTGCTGCAATTAGTAGGTCTGGATGTTCAACAGGGTGCTCTGGGCCAGATTGCTGGAATTATAGCTTCTTTTTTCAGTTATATAAATGTTAAACCAACTTTAGGTGTAGTATTAATCATATATGTCATTATTATCTGTTTAAATGCTTTTTTAACAAAAATACAAACCACAGAAAGTTCCCAAATTCAGTACGGCTTTGCTGCAGATCTTAGAAAAAAACTTTTCAAAGCTATTTCCGAATCTAGATGGCTTTTTTTCTCTAAAAAACCATCCGCCCATTTTGCCCACGCCCTAACCAATGAAATCGAACGTGTCAGTATGGGAACTGGGCAATTTTTAACTTTAATAGCCAGTATCTTTGTGCTGGCGGTTTACATCATTTTTGCAATAAATTTGTCTGGACCTATAGCTGGAATAATTTTTATAATTGGAATCATTTTACTTCTTTTACTCAAAAAAAGGAGCCAATCATCTCATTCAAAGGGTGAAGATTTATCAAACACTACAAAAAATCTTTATTCCATTACCAATCAACATTTAGATGGAATGAAGACCATTAAAAGTTTTAATATGGAAAAAAGAAATGTAGAAACTTTTTCCAAGATTACTCATGGAGTGGCCAATAAATACATAGAAACTATAAAAAGCTATGCTGACGTCCGTTTCTTATTTGACGTTGGTTCAGTGATTATTTTAAGTTTTATAGTTTTTTTTGTAGTAGAAATAATGAAAATTTCTACGGCCGAGCTTTTAATCCTACTATTCCTTTTCATAAGAATCATACCACGATTTTCAACCATTCAAAGGAGTTATCAGTACTTTATAAACATGTTACCGGCCTTTGTAAATGTAATTAATTTAAAAAGAGAATGTGAATCTGTTTCTGAAAGTGAGTTCGAATCTGGAGAACTAGTTTTTGAAAAAGAAATCCAATTCAAAGACGTTTCTTTTTCCTATCAAGATACCTTGAATATTAAAAATCTTAATTTAAAAATTAGAAAAAACAAAATTACTGCTTTAGTGGGCCTTTCCGGTGCTGGAAAGAGCACTATTGCTGATTTAGTTATGGGCCTTTTAAGGCCAGATGAAGGTCAAATAACTATTGATAGTATGGAATTAAAGAATTTTTCATCCTGGAGAAATCAAATTGGTTATGTGGCCCAAGACACTTTTTTATTCAATGATACCGTTCGGAATAATTTGTTATTAGCTAGAAATGATGCCTTGGAAAAAGATATACTAGAAGTTTTGAAAATATCCTCTGCAGATTTTGTTTTTAATCTTCCAGACGGATTAGATACTATACTTGGGGATAGAGGCGTTAGATTATCTGGTGGCGAAAGACAGCGTTTGGCCCTGGCACGAGCATTATTAAGGAAACCTTCACTCTTGATAATGGACGAGGCCACCAGCAATTTGGATTCGAAAAATGAGAAAAGAATATTAAAATCAATTGAGAAATTACACGGCGATTTGACTATTTTAATGATTGCTCATCGGTTTTCTACCATTGAAAGTGCGGATGTTATTTATTTAATGGAAAAGGGCCTTATTGTAGAAGAAGGTAGTTGGGAAGAGTTTAATGATAAAAATGGTAGGTTTAGGGAATTATTTTGAATTCATTGCTATTGAAATAGTGTAGTTAGTAATGATTTCGTTTTGATCATTAAATCCCATATAATAGTAAGATTGCCCTTCCGTTGGAATGATTTTTGGCCTATATGGTGTTGTGGTGTTAGTTCCTATTAAAGTACCATTTTCACTGTAGAATTTGGCCGTTATTTGTACATTGGATGCTGGATTCTGTGCCTTGTTTCCTACATATCCCCATACATAATAATATTGAGTTCCATTTCGAGTATAATGATCTCCTGTGGAGTTTACAATATATAAATCATTAATGGTAGCATTTGGTTTCTGGCCAAAGGTGTTATCCGATTCAGTTTTAAAGGTGCATCCTGATATGGCCACCATTGATAAAATAATAATTATAATAAAAATATTTTTTCTCATTTAATAATCCTCATTTAAATCTCAATTTTTATAAACTATAACTCCATAACTTATAAAGATATAGTAAGTATATTTTATTGAGGAGATTAAGCTGATTCATAAAAAAAAGATTGATTTTCAACTGCGCAGCGAAGACGAACTTATGCTTTGTTGTGCTAGAACCCAGATTAATGAGGAAATAAAAAAGAAAATTGTTTCTTTAGCCATTATGGATCTGGACTGGGAATATTTAATAAATATGGCCTCCCGACATAGGTTGAGGCCTCTTTTGTATGTTAATCTTAATTCTATTTGTCATGAAAAAGTTCCTGAAGATGTTTTAGGAAATTTGAAAAGTTATTATATGGCCAATGTTCAGAAGAATCTGATGTTAACTGGGGAATTGGTTAAGGTAATTGAGATCTTAGAATCAAATAATATTAAAGCTATTCCATATAAAGGACCTGTTTTAGCTGCTTCTGGTTATGGCAACATTGGACTGAGAGAATTTGGAGATATTGATATATTTATTGATAAAACAAATGCAATAAAAGTCAAAAATGCTATGCTCTCTAATGAATACGAGCTTTGTCCCCTTATAAAAATTGAAGATTCATTTTATATGAAATTTAATGCAGAATATCGATTTATAAATAAAAAAACAAACAATATCATTGAGATTAAATGGAAATTTGAAGATGATTTTTTCTCGTTTCCAGTTAATCCCCGGATTTTATTAGAAGAATTGACTAAATTAGACATTAACTCGTTCCAAGTTCACACATTTTCTCCAAGCAATAGTCTTTTAATAATTTGCATACATTGTGCAAATCATAGTTGGAGTCGTTTATCCTGGATTTGTGATATTTCAGAATTCATAAAGTCCGAAAACATAGACTGGGATGATGTTTTAGAAAAATCTGAAAAATTAGGAGTAAAAAGAATATTATTGATAAATCTTATTTTAGCAAGAGATTTTTTTGATTTGAATCTTCCTAATAAAATTTTAAGTCATTTAAATTCAGATTCTTCTGCTAAACAAGTTTCTTTTCAGATAAAAAAGAGAATTTTCAAAAAACAATTTAATATTGCTGAACGATTAATTTTAGATTTAAAGAAAAGAGAAAATCTTAAAGATGGGGTTAAAGACTGTATTAATGGTCTAATAACACCATCTTATGCAGATTTTCTAGATATACCCTTGCATGAACAATTATTTCTATTATATTATATCATTAGGCCAGTTTTACTGTTAAAAAGGTATGGTAAAGGACCAGTTTAATTATATAATAACTAAATTACAAATTAAAATATTAATTCAAGAAAAATTTATATTATTTTTACTTAAATTTATAATAATAATAAATAATAATATTTATATTGTATTAAACTTTATCATAGGTAAGGATATGAAATTTAAAAAAATATTATGATAACATGAAAGATGTAACTTTTTTATTACCAGCATATAATGAAGAAAAATCTATTGGTGGACTTATAACTAAAATTAATGAATTATACTCTAGTTCAGATATTATAGTGATTGATAATAACTCTAATGATAACACAGCAGAAATTGCTGCAAATCTCGGTGCTGAAGTAATCTTTGAAAAAACACAAGGCAAAGCACATGCCATTTTTAAAGGTTTTATGCATACCGATTCTAAGTATGTTATAATGTTAGACGCAGATAATACTTATGATCCCCATGATGCTTGTAAGCTATTAGAACCTTTAAAAAAAGGAGAAGCTGACTTAGTTTTAGGATCTCGTTTAACTGGTGAAAAAGAAAGTGGGTCAATTTCAAAATTAAATGTATTTGGAAACTATATTTTAAGTTTTATAGCTAGTTTATTATATCATCCAGTTTCAGATGTTTGTACTGGTTATTGGGTTTTTTCCAATGAAGTAGTAAATTATATCATAGATGTTGGAATTGAATGTTCAGGTTTTGAAGTTGAAGCTGAAATGTTTGCTAAAGTTTCAAAAAATAATTTTAAAATAGTTGAAATGCCAATATCATACAGAAATAGATTAGATGAACCTAAATTGAATTCTCTAAAAGATGGTTGGAAAATTTTTAAAACATTGTGGGTATTCCGATTTGGATCCATTTAACTTTTTTTAGTCTTTAATAAACTCATAATTTAATATTATCAATTATAAGTGATTTAATGAAAATTTTAGTTGTTCAAGAGTCAGATTGGTTCGAAAGAGGCCCACTGCAACAAAACCACTTGATGGAGAATTTATCTCTTAGAGGGCATGATATAAAAGTAATAGATCATGAGATTTTATGGTCTGAAAAAGAAAATAAAGATTTAATTTCTAAAAGAGAAGTATTTAAAAATACATCTCGAATTTACGAAAATGCCTCAATAACTGTGATTAGGCCTCCAATTATCAAGATACCAACTTTAGATTATATCTCCTTAGTTTATTCTCGAAAAAAAGAGATTGAAAAACAGATAAAAGAATTTAAACCAGATGTTATAGTTGGATTTTTCATGTTGAGTGCCTACCTTGGCCTTAAAGCAGCTAAAAAACATAATATCCCATTTATATATTATTGGATAGATATATATCATTCACAAATACCCCTAAAACTTTATCATCCCTTAGGAAAATCTATTGAAAAATATGTTTTAAAGAACTCAGATGCAGTTATTGCAATTAATGAGAAATTGAAAGATAGAGTTATAGAACTTGGAGCTAATCCAAATAAAACTTATATTGAAAGAGCAGGTATTGATTTCAAAAGATTCAATAGTGAAATTGATGGGGCTGAAATAAGAAAAAAATATGGTTTTAAAGAAGAAGATACCATTTTATTATTTGTTGGAGTTCTATACAATTTTTCTGGACTTAAAGAACTTGCAGAAGAATTCGGTAAAAAATCAGGAAATTACACCAATATTAAGTTGCTTTTTGTTGGAAATGGTGATGCTTATGATGATCTTATAGAAATTAGAGATAAATATGGACTTCAAAACCAACTAATATTAACTGGAAAACAACCTTTTGACAGTATACCTAAATTTATTGCTGCTGGCGATATTTGTATTTTACCTGCTTATTTAACCGAAATAATGGTAGATATAGTTCCTATAAAGATGTATGAATATATGGCCATGAAAAAACCCGTTATTTCTACTGAACTTCCAGGAGTCATGAATGAGTTTGGAGATGGCAACGGCGTTTTTTACGTAAAAAGTGCCGAAGAACTTTTATGTAAAGTTATGGATTTAATTAAATCAGATGTTATTAAAAAAGAAGGAAAAAAGGCTAAAGCTTTTGTTTCTAGTAGTGACTGGAATAAAATTGCAGATCATTTTGAGAATTTAATAGGGGAAATTAAATGAAAAAAGATTATTACGCTTACATATCTAAAACAAACGAAGAAAATCTAAAAAGAGATATTCTTAAAAGTTTAGATTTTATAAAATGGAAAGATCATGTTAAAAAGGATTCAACTGTCTTTATAAAACCAAATTTTACTTTTCCATATTACAAAGAAGGGATCACCACATCTCCTCAAATAATTGAATATTTCTTAGAAATTCTAAAAGAAAGGGCAGATAATGTTATTATCGGAGAATCAGATGGTGGAAATGATTCATTTAAAGCCGATGATGCATTTAAAGGACATGATATGTACCGCATATGTAAAGATACGGGTACTGAACTTGTTAATTTGTCAAATTTGCCTTCTAGATTTGTTGAAGAAGAAATAGTTGGTAAAAAGGTAAAAGTAGAACTTCCTCAGCTTCTTTTAGATGATGTGGATTGTTTTATTTCACTTCCTGTTTTAAAGGTCCATGTGATGACAAATGTGACCTTAAGCATGAAAAACCTTTGGGGATGCCACCCAGATTCTATGCGATGCTTGCAGCATAAAAACTTAAGTGAAAAGCTTACTTTAATCACTAAATCATTGAATCCCAAAATAGTGCTAATGGATGGATTATATGCTCTTGATGGGCATGGTCCCATGTATGGAGATCCTAAAAAATTAGATTTAATTTTTGCTTCCAATAATCCTGTTGTAAATGATTCACTTGGAACTCATGTAATGGGCTTACCTATTGAAAGTGTTGATCATATAATCAAAGCTGAAAAAGAAGGTTTAGGAACAACTAATCTTAAAGAAATTCATATTAATGATAGTTGGGAACAATTTCAGACTCAATTTGATCTCAATAAAACATTAATTGATAAATTAAATACTCCTCTTTTTAAAAGTAAAACTTTGGCTAAACTTGCTTATGCTTCCCCAATCACTCCTTTGATCTATAAATTTGTAAGATTTTTAAGAAATGAAAAAGAACAAGAAGTTGCTGATCAAATGGGAAAGTATAACTAATCTATTGATATAATGAAAATTACTATTATTCGCTCAAGAACTATTGATTCATCTGTATTTAAATTGGCAGATACTCTCTCAAGTAATGGTTATACAGTACAAATGCTTTTATGGGATCGGAAAAATAATTTCAATAAAGAATTAAATTCAGAGTATGATATTAAAACATTCAATCTCAAAGCACCATACGAAAAATTTAGTATAATTTTTTATTTACCTTTCTGGTGGTTGTATGAGTTTTATTATATCTTAAAAACACCAACTGATGTTTATCATTCATGTGATTTAGATACTTTATGGCCAGCAATTTTTGCAAAAATATTGAAAAGAAAAATATTATTTTATTCAATTTATGATTTTTATGCAAATAATTTTTACAATAAACAAGGTTATATCTTATTAGAAATAATTAGAAGATTTATAGAATATATAGAAAAATTAGGGATCAGTTTTTCAGATCATCTATTTTTAGTAGATGAAAGTAGATATAAAGAAATTAAAGGTTCTAAAATCAATAATTTATCCTATATCTATAATTCGCCCCCTTCTAAGAAAAATGAATCTAGTAAGCTTAGTAATGAAAGAATATTAATATTCTACGCAGGATTGATAGATTTATCTAGGGGCCTAAAATTCATGATTGATGCAGTTAAAGATATGAATAATGTCGAATTAATATTTGCAGGAACTGGAAAAGATTTAGATTTAATAAAATTAGCTTCATCTAAAAATAAAAACATTGAATATATTGGATTTTTAGATTATGATAAAGTTATCCAAAAAACCCACAATGCAGATATTTTATTCTCATTTTATGATACTGAAATACCAGCTAATACATATGCAAGTTCTAATAAACTTTTTGAAGCAATGATGTGTGAAAAGCCAATAATTGTCAGTGATGGAAATACAATGGTAAATATAGTTAAAAATGAAGAATGTGGACTCGTTGTGAATTATGGTAAGGTTGAAGAACTAAAAGAAGCCTTATTTCAATTGATTAAATCACCAGAACTACGAAAAAAATTAGGAAAAAATGGTAGACAAGCATATGAATATCGCTATGGGTGGCATATAATGGAAAAAAGGCTTATTGCTGCATACAAAAAGGTGGAAAAA
>JAHFBZ010000024.1:0-13718 GCA_023249725.1 Methanobacteriaceae archaeon | reverse complement strand
GAATTTTACACCCAGATCAGATATACCCTCAAAAAAGTGGAGGATTAAATCGCACATTTCAACTAGCTAAATTGGCGGCAGATGATTATGTAACATCTATTTATGGAATAGATGAAAACGAATTTGATGATTATATTGAAGGTATAAGATTAGTTCAAGTAAAGAAATTCAATAATTTTTATGATAAAATCAAATATTCATTTGATGCTCTTTTTTCCAAACAATATAGCATTATAAATTCAAAAGAACCAATCAAAAATTTAATAAAAAACACAGTGTTTCAAATTGAAGGTCCATACATATTTAATTATCTAAAAAAGCAAGGTATTAAAAATTACATTTTAGATGAACAAAATGTCTATTGGGAGTTTTCTAATTTTCCATTTCAGGAAATGAGATATAAAATTTATAATACTGTATCATCACAAAGAGATAAAAAAATAGAAATTAATGCTATTAAAGAAGCATCCCATGTTTTAGTATGTTCTGATAGAGATAAAAATGAAATAATAAAAGAAGTACCATTAGCGAAAGAAAAAATAACAATAATTCCTAATTGTGTTAATTTAAATGAATATAAAAATTTAAAATCAAATAGTATCCAAGACAATGAGCGACCTATAGTTCTTTTTATGGGTCTTTTAAGCTATGAACCTAATAGAGATGCCGTCAAGAACATATGCGAAATAATTGCACCTGAATTAACAAATGAAATTGATTTTGTAATTATTGGTAAAAACCCCCCGAAAATTACTGCCCCATCTAATGTTAAATTTCTCGGTTATGTAAATGATCCAAAAATTCATATGCTAAATAGTGATATCTGTATAGCGCCTTTAAGATATGGAAGTGGGACTCGGCTTAAGATATTAGAATATATGGCGATGAAAAAGCCAGTACTATCTACTTCTAAAGGTGCTGAGGGGATAAGTTATACTGATGAGCATAATATAATCATAGAAGATAAAATAGAATTATTTGCTAAAAGAATAAAAGAATTGTTAAATTCTGAAAATGATTTAGGAAAAAACGGATTTAAGCTAATTAAAGAACATTATGATTGGAAACTGTACAAAAAGACATTATGTGAAGTATATGATGAGGTCTTATAATTAATTATATGTTATAATAAATGTTTGTTGATCCACTATCATATATTAAATTCTGTGGTGATTTTTTATAATTCACTAAATAACTAATTACATTTACTTCATATCCCATTTTAAATCTAGCAATTTTCTCATTTAATATCACTTTATTGATGAATGTGTACCCATTTACACTTTTAAACTTATAATCTATCATTATTGAAGAAGTTATTAACTTAGGATTAATATTACCTTGACTTACCAAAATTCTTTCTCCACTATTATCAAAAACATTTATCTCCTTAGAGTCATTTCGATTTAAATTGAACCATTTTGTAGCCTGACTTTCAGAATCAGATATATGTGCAAATTCAAAATTTTTCCCAGACGAACTTAAAACATAATCTCCTTGATAACCTAAACTTTGATAGATTGCATCTGTAGAAAATAATAGGTATGGGATTAGTATTAAAACTATTAACAACTTAGGATTAATTTTCAAAAACTTCGAAGTATAAATACATCCAATTATAAGGAAAGCTGAAAGCAGAAGTAATGATAATAAATATAACCTACCCATATCATAACCTTTAGAAATAAATGGTAAAGTAATTATTAATACTAATAAAACTCCACATGCGAATGCCATCGCAACATATTCCGGTTCAAACTTGTTTTTTAATAAATTAAGCTTTTTTTCCTTAAAATTACTTATCAATACAGTTTTTTTGTAATTAATTAGAGTGCCTACAAACCCAATAAATATCATTAAAAATGTAATCCAAGTCAAAATGAAGTAAATGAAACTAATGGGTGTTGATAAACTTCCTCCAAGTAATTTATTTGTAATAGCAGTGTCTCTAGCATCTACACTTAGGAAATGACCAATACTTAAAAAAGTATTTTTTACAAAAATTGCACCATTCATAAAGGCCATATCAGTAATTTGTCCAAGCCAAAAGAATAATGTAACTAAATAAAGAAGTAAGATTGTAACACTAATCTCTTTGTTAATCAAGAGCTTTTTTGAAGTCAAAATCATTATAATAATAGTTGAAATCAGAATGAACAAGATAATAAATGAAGAGGTATAATGGGATAATATAGCTGAAAATAAGAAAATAATGAGTAATATTCTTTTTTTCATGAGGGTTATATTATTCTCAAATAAAGTAAGTATTAAAAGCCCAAAAAATAAAATTGCCATATTTGTTCTTGGGCTTGCACCTGTTTTAAGGAAATAAGATTGAGATATGAAAAAAATAGTTGCCAAAAATGCAAAATTATTTTTTACATATTGCTTTGATATTAAATAGACCATAACTGGGGCAAACGAAAACAAAAACACGTATAAAAATTTAAAAAATGCTTCAGTATTTTGAACATTAATTAATGATTGGTATGTGGCAGGTAATATTGATATTACTAAACTAGTATCATATGGAGTATTTAGTATTAATTCCCATTTTAAATTAGTAAAAGTAGTCTGAAAAAGGAAATATTCATAATTAACATCTGCACCACTGATGTGTGAAAATCTTATTATAAATATAGATGCCAATGAAAACCCAATTAAAAATATAGCAATAGGATATAACTGTGATGTCGATAATAATCTATAACTTAATACAATTATAAAAAATGCAACAAAAAACAAAAATATGATTAAAAATGAGTTACTTCCCCCATATTTAAGAATATTTGATCCTATCAATGCCATTACTGGTAAAAAGAATATAATAGAAAGATAAATCTTTTCTTCATTATTTAGAAGAATATTAGGTAAATTAAATTCTTTATCTTTATGGAAAACATAGGAAATTAACATTAATGTAAGGAATATGAAATTAAATGAAATAAGAATTTTTATAGTTGATAAGGGTTCAGTTAAACCTGCATTACTGAGAAAACTAAGCACCAGACCTATTATTATTGTAAAAGAGATACTTAATCCAACAGCTAAAATAACTTTTTTAGAGAAATCAACTTTGTCAATTCCTAGAGCTAATAAAATCAACAATCCGGGAATAAATGTTAGATAAATGAATCCTAAAAATTGTCTAGCTAACGGGACATCCAAAATTATAAAGATGGTTGTTAATACTAAAAATAGTAACAAAAATTTGATCAAGTTTAAGTATTTTATTGTTATAAGTATCCCTCTTTAATTTAATTACATTTAAAATGTAATTTAATTTTATTTAAAACTTTGTCTAGGCAATATTATAAAGGATATAAATTTATTATAAGTAGTGATAAAAAATGTGTAAAATAGGTTTATTAATTGGAACTGGTTACTATGGGGAAGATATTATGCATAAATTGCCCTGGATTGAAAAAATGGAAAATCATGAATTTTTCATAGCTTCCAGAATACATCCAGATATTCATTTAAACCCAATTCTCACTAATAAATCATTAAATGAAGAGTTTTTAAATCAAATACGGATATCTGTGTCTAAACTCCAGGATATATCCAAATTTAATATCATATACGAATCCGAGCAGTTTGATAAAAAATATACTGAAAAAAGCATTAATGATCTCGAAGAATGGTTAGGAATATCTTTTAAATATATAGGATCTTTAGATCGCCGATTTTATAATAAAGAAACCCAAATAGATTCTCGAAATGAAAATGACCTTAATCAATATATTACATCGCTAGTTGAGTTTTTTAAAACATTTTTTTTAGAGAATAAAATAGATATTTTTATTAATACTATTGAAGATGATGTTTTTTCCAGTGTTGCTTACTATACTGCAAAAAAACTAAATATCGAAATACTTGGTTTAATGTGGGGTCGATTTCCACGTAAAGGCATCATTTTCTGTAAAGATTATACTGAAATATGTTGCTGGAATGAAAATGTAGTGAAATGGAGTGAAATTGAAGATTTATACTCCAAACCGACTATTGCCCATGAAAATATTATGATCAAAAATCAGGATCATTTAAAGTTTATATCAATAATTGAAAGAATGCGAAATTCCATGTGGGTAATGAATTATAACAAATTTGTAAAGAATATTGAAAAATTAATTAATTACGAAAAGTTTATTTTTGAAAAAACCAGTCTTTTAAAAGAGATAAAAAAATATTTCAAAAAATTAACACGAAAATTCTTAATTAAATTAATACTAGACAGGGTGGATTATAATGAACCCTTTTTTTTATTCCCATTACACTTCACAGATGATGCCCAACTTACATTCAGAGAACCATTTATAAATCAATTTACCATCATCAAAGATTTAGCTAGGGCATTACCAGAAAATCATTTTCTATATGTTAAGCCACATCCTCATTATCTAGGAACTGATGTAAAATTCTCTGAAATTCGTAAATTACGGAAAATAAATGGAATAAAAATAATAAACCCAATTTATTCACCCATTGATTTAATAAAAAATTCAAAAGCAGTTATAACCATTAATTCCACTACTGGCTTTGAATCATTAGTGATGAAAACTCCTGTAATTTCATTTGGACATGATTTTTACTGTAAAGAAGATTTATGCCATATAATTCGTGATTTTAATGATTTACCACAAATTGTGAATAAACTTTCAAATACTGATTTTAAATCCGACAAAGACGCTAAGAGATTTTTAAAAAATGTTTACATGAATACAATCTGGATTGAAACTATGAATTTAGATGGAACTTTTGCTTTAACAGATACGGATGGATTTAACATTGCAAAATCATTAGATAAAATATTAGAAAAAAATTAGATTATTATTTCATAAATCTTTTGATAAAATCCATCTCCTCTTTTTCAAATCCTTTTAAAATTACAAAAATTGAAACGTATACAACTAGACCCAATACAACTAATAAAAAGATATTAATAATAGACTCTGGTTTAAACAAAATGAATATTGACGACATACAAATTGATGCAAATATACATTTTAAATAGAATTTATATTCCAAACTGAATTTTATGCGCTTTTTCGATGCTAAATATGTAAAGAAGAATGCCAGAAAATATGCTAAAAGGGTTGTTATTCCTGCAGCAAGAATTCCTAAAATAGGAATAAGAATCATATTTATTGAAATGTTTAAAATCGCTAGAACTATCCATATTACTCCCATTATTTTTGTTTTCTTTTCAACTACTAAAATTTGACTGTATATCCCATATAAACCATAAAATAGGGCACTAATAGCAATTATAGGAGTTATTATGTAACCATTTAAAGCTATTTCGGATGTAGTTAAAATAAGAAGTATTGGCTTTGAAAGAAAATATAAACCAAAAACTGAAGGAATTCCCAAAAAAAGGAAAAACTTCAAAGAATATTTTAAAAGACGCTTTACTTCATCAATTTCATTATTATCATAATATTTAGAGATCATTGGGGTTAAAACAGTTGCAATAGGAAAGAAAAACATTGCAATTAGATTTCCTAAGGTATAACCTGGCGAATAATAACCGACAAATGCCGTTCCTAAAATTATTCCAATTATATACCGATCACTTGAATCAACAATCCAATATGACATACTGCTTGGCATAGTAGGCAAGCCAAAGGATAAATGTTCTCGAATTTTTTGAAACTTAGGAATCATTATACCAATATCTAAAATTATTATCATGAACATGAAAATGAAAATGAAAATTTGCGAAATCAAAAGCCCTATTACTGCTCCAAAAATCCCATATCCCCAAATTATTAAATAAGATGCGAGAATGACATTCAAATATGTTTGAATAAAAAGAAAAAGAGAATAAATCTTCATTTGATTGAATGTTCTGAAATAATTAATTAAAAGATAGTTTAAACAAGCAAAGAATATTATAATTGGCAATAACTGTACAATAAGCATATTGCCATTGAATAAAGCTTTTCCAATTGCTCCAGCGAATAAAAAGAATAAAAAACTTACTAATAAACTGGTAAGTAAAACTACTCCAGTTAAAGAGTAAAAATATTCGCTAATTTCTTTTTTATCTTTAATAACTGGCAAAAATCTTACCATCGAAAATGGAAGCCCTAAAGTGGCAAGAGCAGGTAGAAGTCCAATAGTAACTGTAACTTGAACCCAAATCCCATAATCTTGGATTGAGAGGTTTTTAGTTAATATTGGTAGAAGTATTAATGAACTTAGGGCAACCAAAACATTAGTTATCCCCACTAATCCAATTCGCTGTATGAAAAGCTTATCTTCACTCAAAAAGTTTCACCAATCTTAATATTAAAATATTAACTTAAAAAGTTATACTATAGTGAAATTTAATTAATATGAAAATATTAAAATGATATATGGAAAATATAATATCTATTATACCTGCCCGAGGCGGTAGTAAAGGGCTCCTTAGAAAAAATGTAAAATCAATTGCTGGAACACCATTAATAAATTACACTATTAATGCGGCAAATAATTCAAAGTATATAAAAAACTCTTTCATTTCTACAGAAGACCCTGAAATAGAATTAATATCCAATAATTGCAGGGTTGAAGTCATTAAAAGACCAGAAATATTAGCTAAAGACGATTCTCTCACAATAGATGTAATATTACATGCTTTAGATTTCTTTGAAGAAAAAGGAGATATAATAGATTTATTAGTTTTACTACAACCCACATCGCCTTTAAGAACTTCAATAGACATTGACAATGCAATTGACATATTTAAAAAAAACGAATGTGATTCAGTAATAAGTGTATCTGAGTTAGATCATTCTCCTTATTGGAGTTTAAAGTTACAAAATAGTTTTTTAACACCTAATTTTGGTAAAGAATACTTTGAAAAAAGAAGGCAAGATCTGCCAACTTTATATTCACCAAATGGAGCTATATTTATATCAACACCAGAATATTTGCGAAAACATAAAACATTCTATTCTGAAAAAACTTTACCTTATATTATGCCCCCTGAACGAAGTATTGATATAGATACTGAGTTAGATTTTAAATTGGCCGAGTTGATATTAAAAGAGAGGAAAGAGAATGAATAATACAATATTTATAAAATCTCGTACTTTCATTATAGCAGAAGCTGGTGTAAATCACAACGGAAAAATCCAGCTAGCCAAAAAATTAGTAGATGCTGCAAAAGAATTCAAAATAGATGCTGTAAAATTCCAGACATTCAAAACAGAAGAATTATTAACAGAAGATACAGAAAAAGCAGACTATCAGAAAGATAATTCTCAAAAAAACTCCCAGTATGAAATGCTTAAAAATTTAGAACTCTCTTCTGATGAATTTCAAGAAATAGCAGACTATACATTAAAAAAAGATCTTATTTTCCTTTCTTCACCATTTGATAAAGAAAGCACCAATTTATTAGATGATTTAGGTGTTCCAATCTTTAAAATAGCTTCAGGAGAAATAACTAATTTTCCATTACTAAAACATATAGCTAAAAAGGAAAAACCAGTTATATTATCAACAGGAATGTCCACTCTTGGCGAAATTGACGAAGCCATCGATCTTATTGAAAAATACAACCCTCAGATTACTTTAATGCATTGTGTAACCAGTTATCCTGCTAAAATAGAAGATACTAATCTAAATGTAATCAAAACATTAAAATCAACTTTTAAGAAACCTGTAGGATTTTCTGACCATAGTTTAGGAATTGAAATGTCCATAGCAGCTGTAACTTTAGGTAGTAGTGTAATAGAAAAACACTTCACTCTAGATAAAAATCTCCAGGGGCCTGATCATAAAGCTTCTTTAGAGCCTTATGAATTTGCTAATATGGTTAACACCATTAGAAATGTTGAAAAAGGGTTAGGTAATGGCATTAAGAAGCCCACAGCAGCCGAAAACAAAATAAAAGAAGTGGCTAGGAAAAGTATAGTAGCAAAAATTGATATTTCTAAAAATACTATTTTAACAGAAGATATGTTGGCTATTAAAAGACCCGGGACAGGTATTGAACCAAAATATTATAATCATCTCATAAATAAACAAACAACTACTGATATCAAAAGAAATACTCTAATAAAATGGAATCAGTTAAAATGAATAGAAAAATACTTTACATAACTGGTACTCGAGCAGATTATGGCCTTATGCGTTCTGTTTTGTTTGAAATGGAAAGGAATCCTGAAATTGATCTAGAAATAGCAGTTACCGGAATGCATCTAATGAAAGAATTTGGAATGACTGTAACTGATGTAGAGAAAGATGGATTCACAATTCATATAATTAAAGACATCTTTAAAGATGATAGTAAAGAATCCATGGTACATTTCATTGGTGATTTTATAAATGACCTATCAAAAATAATTATAAAGATTAATCCAGATATTATCCTTTTATTAGGTGACAGAGGAGAAATGTTAGCTGGAGCTATTGTAGGAGCATATCTTAATATTCCTACAGCACATTTACATGGTGGAGAAATAACATCTACCGTAGACGAATATGCCAGGCACGCAATTACAAAATTAGTTAATATACATTTACCAGCTACCAAAAAAAGTGCTGAAAGAATTTTAAAAATGGGAGAAAGTCCTGAAAATATTTTTCTAGTTGGTGCGCCCGGTTTAGATAACATCCACAATAAAAAATTAACAGCCCCTGATGAAATAGGCAGAAATTATAATTTAAGTCCATCAGAGCCAATTATACTAGTTGTTCAGCATCCTGTAAGTCTAGAAAGTGAAAATTCTTCTAAACAAATCCAGGCCACAATGGATGCTATTTTAGACTTAAAAATTCAAACAATTATTATTTATCCTAACGCGGATGCCGGTGGTAGAGAAATCATAAAATCCATATCCAAATATGAGAGTTATCCATTCATACAGACTTTTAAAAGTATACCTAGCGAAGATTACATGAGTTTGATGCAAATAGTAAATGTAATAGTGGGTAATTCAAGTAGTGGAATTATTGAAGCCCCTTCATTTAAATTACCGGCCGTAAATATAGGTTATCGTCAACAAGGTAGAGAACGAGCATTAAATGTGATTGATGTGGATTATAATAAAGAAGAAATAGAAAAGGCCATTTTAAAAGCTATTTATGATAAAGAGTTTATAGACATGATCCACAACTCTGAAAATCCATATGGTGATGGTAAAACCAGCCAAAAAGTAGTAAAAATTTTACGTGACATAAAATTAAATCAAGAATTATTAGAAAAAAAACTTAATTTATAAGGTTAAATTATGCCAAATGACCGCTTTGAAAATTGGAAACCTCCTAAAATTAAAGAAAGAATAATAAATGAATATAACTGGCTAGTACAAAATAATGAAAACCTTCAATTAGGTTATAAAACTGACATTGGAGCTTTTACTTACGTGAATGCCAAATTTAATGTTATTATCGAAGACCACGTTCAAATAGGATCCCACTGTTCTATTTATTCAATATCTACAATAGACAATAAGGAAGGTCCTGTGAATTTAAAAAAGAACTGTAGAATTGGAACACATTCAGTAGTAATGCCTAACGTCACTATTGGAGAAAATTCAATTATAGGTGCTTTTAGCTTTGTAAATAAAGACATTCCAAAAAATGTGGTAGCATTTGGTGTTCCTGCCAAAGTAGTAAGAAATCTCACTGAAAAGGAAATTAAAGAACTTGAGGTATCATTATGACCTGGAAAATTCCGCTTTTCAAAATATACTGGGATGATGATGATCTAAAACATGTTAACAAAGAAATCGAGTCTGGAATGAACTGGGCCGTGGGACCACAAGTCCCAGAATTTGAAAAATTACTTGCTGATGAAATAAATTCAAAATATGCCGTTACATTTAATTCAGGAACATCCGCCTTGCACGCGTTATTAATTGCACACAACATCAAAAAAGGCGATGAAGTCATTGTTCCATCATTTACCTTTATTTCCACCGCAAATGCTCCTTTATTTGTCGGTGCTAAGCCCGTTTTTGCAGATATAGAAGAAGAAACAGTGGGATTGGATCCAAAAAGTGTAATTGATAATATCACTCCCAAAACTAAGGCCATTTTACCAGTCCATTATGGTGGTTGTCCTTGTAAAATAAATGAACTCAAGGAAATAGCTGAAGATCATGGGATAATTTTAATAGAAGATGCTGCTGAAGCCCTTGGTGCTAAAATCAAAAATAAATATGTAGGAACGTTTGGTGACTCTTCCATACTAAGTTTTTGTCAAAACAAAGTAATTACCACTGGAGAAGGTGGAGCTGTTGTTACAGAATCTAGAGAGATTTATGAAAAGCTTAATCTAATTAGATCCCACGGAAGATTAGAAACTAGCAATTATTTTACCTCATTTGAACCCTTTGATTATATTCAACTAGGATATAATTTCAGGATGTCAAATCTTACCGCAGCTCTAGGAATATCTCAAATAAAGAAGTTGCATAAGATAATAAATATGAGGAGAACTAATTCGCAATATTTATCAGAAAAACTTAGTGAAATAGATCAAATAAAAATATTATCTCCTCCAAAAGATTATTATCATGTATATCAATTATTATCAGTTATAGCAGAAGATAGAGATAATTTGATGAGTTATTTAGCTGAAAAAGGGATAATGTCAAAAGTATACTTTGATCCAGTTCATCAATCTCAATTTTATAAAAATTTGGGTTTTAAAGTTGACCTCCCAATAACAGAGAAAATTTCAAAAAGTATAGTTACTCTTCCTATGTTCCCAACTCTCAAAAAAGAAGAAATGGATTATATGGTGGAAGAAATTAAAAAGTTCTATGGGTTGATCTTATGATATCTTTTTACAATAATAAAATAATTCTTGTTACAGGTGGTACTGGTTCTATTGGTAGAGAAATTGTAAAAAAACTCCTAGAATTTGAGCCAACAACCGTTAGGGTATTAGATAATAATGAAACTGCCTTATTCGATCTAGAACAAGAATTAAATGATAATAGAATACGGACATTAATTGGAGATATTAGGGATCCTGAAAGACTTAAAATGGCTTTTGACGGTGTAGACATAATATTTCATGCAGCAGCTTTGAAACATGTATCACTTTGCGAATATAATCCATTTGATGCAGTTAAAACTAATGTTTTAGGAACTCAAAATGTTTTAAATGCTGCTCTAGACGCAAATGTCGAAAAAGTTGTGGTAATAAGCACAGATAAGTCAGTTAATCCTATAAATGTAATGGGTGCAACTAAACTCTTAGCCGAACGTCTTACAATATCCGCAAACAACTATAATGGAAACAAAAGAACTGCTTTTTCTTGTGTACGCTTTGGAAATGTAATTGACTCCCGAGGATCAGTAATCCCCATATTCAAAAAACAAATAAAAAATGGGGGACCTGTAACAATTACAGATCCCGAAATGACTCGTTTTGTTATGGGAATACCTGAAGCTGTGGAATTAATTTTAAAAGCCGGAAAACTAGCCAAAGGAAAAGAGATTTTCATTCTAAAAATGCCTGCATTAAATATAATTGACCTTGCAGAAGTTATGATAAAAGAATTTGCTTCAAATTATAATCACAAAGCAGAAGATATTAAGATTAAGATTATTGGTAAAAGAAACGGCGAAAAAATGTATGAAGAGTTAATGACTGAAGATGAATTAAGCTATGCATTAGAACACGAAGAACTCTTTATTTTGAATTCTGACAAAACATATGATCCAAATAATACATTAAATAATCATTCACATTTATCCCCCAAACTATCTAAAGATGAAATAAAAAATATGATAAAAAAATTCTTGTAATACTATATAATAAATTTAATACATTTTTAAGATTGAATTTGAGGTAATAATATGAACTTCACCAACAAAAATATACTAATCACCGGGGCCACTGGATTTGTGGGCTCCTACTTGGCCAAAGAACTTATTGACCAGAAGGCAAATGTTTATGGCCTTATACGCAGAAGAGCGGATGGAATTAAATCAAAAAACCTGTGTGACCATTGCATAGATGAATCTTTTACCTTAATAGAGGGAGATTTAACCGATATATCATCTATTGCTCAGGCCATTGATCAATCTAATCCAGATTACATATTCCACTTAGCGGCCCAGTCATTTGTGGCCCGTTCCTTTGAAAATTCAATGGAGACTCAGCAAATAAATTGTATGGGTACTTCTAATCTCTTAGAAGCAGTGAGGATAAAAAATAATGATGCTAAAATAATATTTGCCGGATCCAGTGAAGAATACGGGCTGGTAATATCCTCCCAAAAGCATTATGAAGAGGCCAAGAAAGAGTACGGCACCATATTCCCTGATGTGGAAAACATTCCAGAAGTTCCAATCAAAGAAACTAACCCTCTAAGGCCCATGTCACCCTATGCCGTATCCAAAGTATATGGTGACTTTTTAATGAGGAACTATTATCACTCCTATGGATTAGACACCGTAGTCTCCCGAGCTTTCAATCACGAAGGGGCAGGTCGAGGCTTGATGTTTGTTACATCAGTTATCACTAACCAGATTATGAAATTAAAGTTCAATGAATTAGATAAAATTAGTATTGGAAATATCAATGCTTTCCGGGACTGGTCCCATGTAAAGGATATTGTAAATGGTTACCTGTTACTGGCTGAAAAAGGAGTATCTGGTGAAGTATATAATCAGGGGTCCATGCGAACCAATTCTGTTTTGAGTTACATTTTATTAGGCCTGGAACAGGCCGGATGGGAAGTTAAGAGAATAAAAACCATGAATAATGAGAAGATCATTGAAAACCCAACCGAAATCAATAATTCCGAAATTTTTGGCATTAATTTTGATAAAACCAAAGTTGACCAATTGATGTTAGAAGATCAATTAGAATACATCCTCAGTGATAAAGGAATAATTGTAGAAACTGATAAAGAAGATATTAAGATTCAGTTTGATGCAGAACGATTTAGACCAGCTGAAGTACCTATTCTCCTGGCCGATACCAGCAAAATAGAGAAATTAGGTTGTAAAATAGAGTACAGTCTGAGTGATGTTATCAATGATCAATTGAATTACTTCATAAAGAAAGAAAATCGACAGTAAAATTAGATAATAAAACTTCTATTTTTAGCATATTATTTAAAATAAATAAAATTTCTTTTTTTAATTTTCTAAATTGAATCAAAAATAGATTTATTAAGAAAAATTAGTAGGTGTTAACTCTAAAAATAGATTTATTAAAAAAATGAGTTAAATAACTCTAAAAATAAATCATTTACTACTAAAATTCAACACCACTCAAATCCTCAAGGGCCACTAAGAATTCATCCAAGGAAGAAACAAGCTCTCCGCCAATAACACGTGTCGGACCATGATTCATTCCTGTGGAATCAATAGAATAGTTATCATATACTATTTTTAGTTCCCAACTATAGCCATCAGCCAAACAACATTTATCATAGTCGTCTTCCCATTCTCCAACACCAATTTCTTCTAAAGTTTCCCAGAAGACCATCCATTTCTCTTTGGAAGGTTCCACTATATCATCTTCAGGGCCAGTAACTACTAATTTACTGCCATCCAATTTTACGCAGGTGAATCCAGAATCTATTTTAAAATAACAAAATTCCATTTCATCAGGAAGATAATTTTTACTCATAATACTAGTTTGTTAAAATTAGAATTAAATTTATCTCTTTATGGAATATCAAATTTATTAATTTATATAAAAAGAATAAGATAATATTAATAAAAATAGTATATGATAAACAAGAAAATAA
>JAHFBZ010000095.1 GCA_023249725.1 Methanobacteriaceae archaeon | reverse complement strand
TCATCAAGCGTTATTTCATCAATTTTTCTTCCATCAGAATAAAAATGATAGGGTGAATCAATATGAGTCCCTGCATGCAGTCCAGTTTTTATTAAAGAAATTGTAAATCCGTCTTTTTCACTATTTAAAATTTCTTCTATTGAAAATTCAGGATCCTGTGGAAATACTGGCATTTTATCTACCATGGGCTGGCTTAAATCTAAAATTTTCAATTAGCACCCTCTCAATAAATTAATGTATTCATTTTTAAAATAAATTTAAAATAAAATATGGTGAATTATTATAATTCTAATTTTATACCTAATTATGATTTAAATTAACTGTTAATTTTGCACATTTCTTATAATGAATACTGTATTAATTTTTCAGTAATTTTTGATTTTTTAGGATTCCAGCTTCTTATAACTCCGAATGAGTTTAAATAACTAGAACTGTCTGCAGTTACCCAACCTCTACCTTTAATCCATATTTGGGCCCAAACATGGGTGTAAACATTTCCACTAACAACAAATTTGCATGTGCCTCGAACATATCTTGCAGGAAGGCCAGATGTACGTGCTAAGGCCACAATTAAATGTGCTTGATCTGCACAGTTACCTAAACGCTTTTTCAGGGTATTTGCTGCACCGTATTTTGTTCGATAATAAAAAGAATAATCTACATTGTTCCGTACCCAGTTGAATATCTTGGTTCCAGTCTCATAGGGAGTACTGTCTTTCAAATTGGTGGCCACATAAACAATATTGGCATTGGTGATTTGGCAGTATTTAGTTTCTTTAAGATATTTACGCATGGTTGATGGAATGTACCATATAGAATTTTTCAAGGATTTATAATATTTTAATTGAGAAATAATATGACTATATTTTGTTTGAAGGCTATTGTAGTGAATTTGAAGCTTTTTTAAAGTTTCAATGTTTTTAGTTTTCTTAATAGTTGTGGCTAACTTACTCATACTAGTCTTTGTTGATTTTAATCGTGAATATAAACTGGATATGGTTTTATCAACATAACTAGAACTGAATAAACGGGCAGTACTTGGTATTTGACTGACTAAAGATACCGTTTTGGGCATTTTTCCATAAATATTATAGTATCGGGCAATTTTGGAGAACATATAAATCATATTATAGTAATCCAAGTCCCCATGGGTCGAACTAATGTATGGAAGGATTTTATGGTAGGTATACATATAATTACTCGTTCTTAGGGCCAAACTAGTGTATTGGCCTAAAGTATAACTTGTGGAAAATCTGGAAACACTATATGTTCGTCCAGATACATTAAAAAGAGTTACATTATCCGATCCAGAAATAAAAGAGCTTACGGCATAGAGATATTGCGATATGCTAATTACTTTTACTCCGCTGTTTACGGTGTCAGGAAGTTTCTTATTTCTTTCAATAAAATTGGCAACTTGTGTACCAGAATCAAGAATTTCAGATTTATTTAGGCTTAAAGATTCATCACTTGAATTGGTGATATTTGTAATATTGGCGTCACTCGTGCTGGTGTTAATAATTACCTCATCTGCTTGAACAGTATCTAATGAAGCAGCACTCAGAATAAAAATTGTCATGAAAAAAACTATTAAAGTTGATTTTGAAATATTATTAAGAATTTTTAAGCTTCTTAAAAAAAAATAATCCTTTAAATTTACCTTTTTTAGTTTTTTTTTATTTATTGCCTTCATTTTACCACTATCTCTTATTATAATCTTTATATTTTTAATGAAATAAGTATTTTTAGCAAGGGGATTCATAAAATTGCAAGTCCTAATATATTTTATATTATGATAATCATTAGAATATTATTAACATTTAATTGAAGACTAATTTTAATTATTGTTTTATGAAAATTTTATTAGAAAACTATTTATAGAACCTCTAACCCAGTGATAATAACATAAAACATAAATAAAACATAAATAAATTGAAAAATAAAACAATTATAATTTTAGAGGTGATTATCGTGGCACAATACAGTGGCGCAGGACAACCTATTTTAGTACTACCTGAAGGTACTAACAGGTTTATCGGAAGAGACGCTCAAAGAATGAATATATTAGCTGGAAAAGTCTTAGCAGAGACTGTAAGAACAACCCTTGGTCCTAAGGGAATGGACAAAATGTTAGTCGACTCTTTAGGAGATATCGTTGTAACCAACGACGGTGTAACTATCCTTAAAGAGATGGATATCGAGCACCCTGCTGCTAAAATGTTAGTAGAAGTAGCTAAAACCCAAGAAGACGAAGTAGGAGATGGAACCACCACAGCAGTTATTATTGCTGGTGAATTACTCAAAAAAGCTGAAAACCTACTGGACATGGACATCCACCCAACCATAGTAGCTATGGGATACAGACAAGCAGCTGAAAAAGCTCAAGAAATATTAAATGATATTTCTATAGATGCTGATGACAAGGAAACTTTAATTCAAGTGGCCATGACTGCTATGACTGGAAAAGGAACTGAAAAAGCTCGTGAACCATTAGCAAGACTTGTGGTTGACGCAGTCAAACAAGTAGAAGAAGACGGCGAAGTGGAAATAGACCACATCAAAATCGAGAAGAAAGACGGTGCTATCGTAGAAGAATCCAAGCTAGTACAAGGTGTAATCATCGACAAAGAACGAGTACACCCTGGAATGCCTAAAAAAGTGGAAGACGCTAAAATAGCTCTCTTAAACTGTCCAATAGAAGTTAAAGAAACTGAAGTGGACGCTGAAATCAGAATCACTGACCCTACTCAAATGCAAGCCTTCATTGAGCAAGAAGAACAAATGATCCGTGACATGGTTTCAACCATCGTCGATACCGGAGCTCATGTTGTATTCTCTCAAAAAGGTATTGATGACTTGGCACAACACTACTTGTCTAAAGCTGGTGTAATGGCTGTTAGAAGAGTCAAAAAGTCTGATATCGAAAAATTATCCAAAGCAACTGGTGCTAAAGTAGTAACTAACATCGAAGACCTCTCTGCTGATGATCTTGGAGATGCTGGAATAGTATCTGAAAAGAAAATCTCTGGTGAAGAAATGATCTTTGTAGAAGACTGCAAAGAACCTAAAGCAGTGACCTTACTAGTTAGAGGATCTACTGGCCATGTGGTTAGTGAAATCGAGCGAGCAATTGATGATGCTATCGGAGTAGTAGCTGCTACTGTTGAAGATGGTAAAGTTGTTGCTGGTGGAGGAGCTCCTGAAATCGAAATCGCTAAACGCTTAAAAGATTATGCTGATGCTATCAGTGGAAGAGAACAACTCGCTATCACTGCCTTCGCAGAAGCTTTAGAAGTTGTCCCTAAAACTTTAGCTGAAAACGCAGGTCTCGACAGCATTGACTCCCTCGTGGACTTAAGAGCTGCTCATGAAAACTCTGTATACATGGGATTAGATGTTTTCGAAGGTGCGGTTACTGATATGTATAAAGCTGGAGTTATTGAACCTCACAGGGTCAAAAAACAAGCTATTCAGTCCGCATCTGAAGCCGCAGAAATGATCCTTCGAATCGACGATGTTATTGCTTCCAGCGGTGCTGGCCGAGCAGACATGGAAGGTATGGAAGGTATGGGTGGTATGCCTGGCGGTATGCCTCCAATGATGTAATTTAAAGGTGAAAACCTTTAATGCATTTTTTTTATTTTAAAATAAATTGTTTTTTTAAATTTACATATAATTCTGTTTTTATTATTTAATTATAATTTTACATAGATTTAGGAGAAATTTTTAGCTGATCTTTTCATCTTTAAGAATTGATAATTGTATATTAAATATTAATTAATTTTCTTGATCAATTCCTTAAAAGTTTTAAAAAATTTATTTAAAAAATCTTATAAATCAATTTCTAATATTCTTTTAACACCTATTATTGAAGAGAACGCTTTCATTATTCCATTAATTACCCTAGTTTCTTGTTTATTCTTTGAGGGTTATGTATTATTATTCAGCTTGTTGTGTTAAAAAGAAAAACTAAGATAAATAGTATATATATCTTATTTAAAACATAGATAATTACGTGATATAATGGCAGATAATCAAATATTTAAAGATGTAACTCCTCAAGAATCTAGTGAAATTATAAAAGAAAATATTAATAACCCTAACTTTGTTTTATGGGATGTTAGAACTCCTTTAGAATTCCAAAGCGGCCATCTGGAAGGGGCAGTAAATTTGGATTATCAGAGTAATTTCAAAGCAGAAATTCAAACGATGGATAAAGGAAAAAAATATTTGTTATATTGTAAATCAGGTATTAGAAGTGCTAATGCCATGCAAGTAATGCTTCATTTTGGATTTAATGAAGTTTATAATATGTTAGGTGGGATAACTTACTGGACTGATGAAGGTTGGCCAGTGCTTAGATAATAACGAAGATTAAATATATAAAAACTTCTTATAAAAACATTATTTTAAAAATCACTATAATAAATATCTATTTTTTATAAAAACTTCTTATAATGGTGAATTTAATGAAACAATATTTAATAACACCTGCTGCGGGTAAACGTTTAATTGCTAAAGCATTGGTCAAAGATAATTCTGTAAATAAAGCTCTTAAATTTGGCACCATAGTCATAATTGCTGGCACCACAAATGGATACGTCGCAGAGGAAATTTTATCAAAAATTGGTCAAAATAAGGAGTTTTCAGCAAAAAGATTCTTTAGAGGTATTGTATTGCCACCATCAAAACCCCGAACAACTGATGGGATACTATCTGACAATAAAGGATTTCCTGGAGACGTAATCATAACTCACGGGAAGTGGCAAAAAGGAAAAACCATATTTGATGTGGTGGACGATCTAGGTGAGGGTGATGTTATTTTTAAAGGTGCTAATCTTTTAGATTTATCACGAAATCAGGCAGGGATATATATTGGTCACCCCAAGGGAGGAACCATTGGAGTAGCTTTACAGGCCCATATAGGTCGCAGAGTAAAACTTATTTTACCTGTGGGACTGGAAAAAAGAGTTGATATTGATATTAATAAAATTGCGAATAAACTGAATCAACCAGGGGTATCTGGGCCCCGCATACTTCCAGTTACAGGAGATGTTTTCACAGAAATTGATGCCATTAAACTGTTGTCTGGAGCTGATGCTGAATTAGTGGCTGCAGGTGGTGTAGCAGGTGCTGAAGGGAGTGTTTGGTTGCTTATTAGTGGCAATGACGAAGAGATTAAATCTGCTGAGGATTTAATAGATTCAGTTTCTAAAGAACCGCTTTTTAAATTATCCGCTTAAATTTTCATTTAATTAGGATTAATAGAATTTTGATTAATGGATATATTATCCGATTAATTAGATGATATTAGAATAAATCAGAAAATAAAATTTAAAATAAATATAATTATTTAAAATAAAAACCATTTAAAAAAATAAAATTTAAAATAAAAATATAATTATTTAAAATAAAAACCATTTAAAAAAATAAAATTTAAAATATAAAAAATATTTAATCTTTTTTAGTTAATGATTTTTTATTATATATAGAATTTATCTAGACAGGATATGCACAGCAGCTGTTCCACCGGTTCCACCGATGTTATGTGCCATACCAACTTCTGCACCTTCAACCTGTCTTTTACCGGCTTCCCCACGTAGTTGCCATACTATTTCTGCGGCTTGGGCAATACCAGTAGCTCCCAATGGGTGACCACGGGCTTTTAATCCACCAGATGGATTTACTGGGATCTCACCGTCCAGTTGTGTCATTCCATCTTCTATGGCTGGACCACCTTTTCCTTTTTCCACAAATCCAATATCTTCAATGGCCAAAATACCATTTATACTGAAACAGTCGTGTACTTCAACCATATCAATATCTTTAGGTGTCATTTTGGCCATTTGGAACGCTTTACGTGCGGCGTTAACTGTGGCGTCGATAGTAGTTAGACTTTTCCTATCTTGCAGAGCAATAGATCCAGATGATTGTGCAGAGGCTTTTACATAGATTGGAGTGTCAGTGTATTTTTTAGCGTCTTCTGCAGGACATAATATTGCTGCAGCGGCCCCGTCAGATATAGGTGAACAATCCAGTAATCTTAATGGATCTGCTACCATGGTAGAATTCATTACTTGTTCTATACTAACTTCCATAGGGTACTGGGCCCGAGGATTTTTAGCAGCGTTTTTATGGTTAATTACAGAAACCATGGCCATTTGTTCTCTAGTAGTTCCAAACTCATGCATGTGACGGCGAGCCATCATTGCATAAAGTGAGGGGAAAGTAACTCCCTGCTGAGCTTCCCATTCCTGGTCAGAAGCAGTAGCAATGGCTGGGGTTGGATCAACAACATCCGTCATTTTTTCTACACCTGCAGAAATCACTATATCATGGTAACCAGAGGCCACAGCCATAATTCCATTTCTTAAGGCTAGTCCTCCTGATGCACAAGCCGCTTCCACACGGGTGCATGGGATGGGACTAAGTCCTGCATGATCTGCAATAAGGGAAGCAATGTGTTCTTGCTGCACAAAAAGACCAGCAGACATGTTTCCTACATACATAGCTTCTAGATCTGCACCTTCTATTTCTGCATCTTTAATAGCACCTAGGCCAGCGTCTGTGATTAAATTTCGGAATGATTCGTCCCATAATTCTCCAAATTTGGTTTGTGATACTCCAATAATCGCAACATCTCTCATATTAATCCCCTCTTAAGCCATCCTTATTTTATCTTTAAATTTAGCATAAACGGCATAATCGACGTAACGTTTTTCTTTAATCATATCTTGAACCTTCGGGGCTAAATTCTGTTTTTCTTCAATTTTATCATTAACTGTAATGCTGAAGGCATCGCTTCCAGCACCAGAACCATAAGAAACAGCTAATATTCTGTCTCCAGCTTTTGCTTCATCTAATATGGCGGCCAGTCCTAGTGGGGTGGCTCCAGAGTAAGTGTTTCCAATAACTGGGGTTAAAAGTCCGTGTTGAACTTGTTCCTTGTTAAAACCTAATTTTTTAGCTGCTTTTAAGTAAAATTTACCATTAGGTTGGTGAAATACTGCATAATCGTAATCCGATGCATCAGTTCCCATTTTTTCAAACATTCCATTAGCTGCAGCGAGCACGTGTTTGAAAAAAGCTGGTTCTCCAGTAAATCTCCCTCCATGACTGGGGTAAGGCATTCCTTCCCTTCGGTAAAAGTCGGGAGTATCAGTAGTAAAACTGTAAGTAGATTCAAAATCAGCTATGGTGTCTTTTTTACCTATTATGTAGGCTGCTCCACCTGCAGATGCAGTGTATTCTAAGGCATCTCCTGGTGCTCCTTGAGCAGTATCTGCTCCAACAGCCAGACCGTATTCAACCATATCAGAATCTACTAGGCCCATACACGCTTGCATACCCGCTGTACCTGCTTTACATGCAAATTCCATATCTGCAGCGGTTAATTCTGGTGCTGCACTCACAGCTTCTGCTACTATAGTCGCAGTTGGTTTTACAGCATATGGGTGAGATTCTGAACCAACATAAACTGCTCCAATTTTTTTAGGATCTATATCTGCTCTTTTCATGGCGTATCTTGAAGCTTCCACTGATATAGTGGCTGTATCTTCGTCAGGGGCAGGAACAGATTTTTCTGTTACTACCAATCCCCTGGAAATAGCTTTTGGATCATCTCCCCATACACGTGCTATTTCTTCAACTTTTATTCTATATGAAGGTACATAGACTCCATATCCAACAATTCCTGCCATTAACATCACAACCTTAATTAAACAATCCTTTTATTCATTAATTTTAAGGATGGTTTTTGATTTTTTAAAATTTCTTGATTATATATTAAATTTTATTAAATTTATTAATTTAATAAATTTTTCAAAAGTTTTAATATTAAATTTTTAAAAAAATATTTCTTCTAACTTTTGAATTTATTTATTATTTTAATATTTTATTTAATTTCTTAATTAATAAAGAATATCTCGGTATCCAAATTATACTTTTTCTTATATATAAT
>JAHFBZ010000143.1 GCA_023249725.1 Methanobacteriaceae archaeon | reverse complement strand
GCATTTATATTATACCATTTTTTTGGAATTTCATCTGAGGATAGTGTAATTTTGTACATTTAATCAAAATTTTTTATCATATTTTTATTTGCCCATAATTTCTTAATATGCTATTTATTAATACCACACCGCACTATTTAAATCTTTTTTGTACAAATATGTACTTTGAATTTCATCCATAATCTAATAATAATGGGTTATTAATTTGCAGAAGGATTATTAATAGAATAAAATATACTTTATTTGTCTTAATTTAATCTTATTTTCTTATTTTATTTCAGTTGATTTTAGTTTTAGGAATTAGATTATTATTAGATATAAATATTTAAATTAATTAATTAATTACTCTATTCAATTTATAATTTTACCACTAAATACTAATAATTAATAATTCAGAAGTATCCCCATGAAAATACTGGCTGTGGATGTGGGTAAAGGTACCCAAGATATTATGCTTTTTGATTCACATCAAAACATGGAAAATTCTGTAAAACTTGTTTTACCTTCACCTACTCGCATATTAGCTTCAAAAATATCTAAAATTAATAAAAATCTTTTTATAAGTGGCGAAACCATGGGGGGAGGCCCTATAAACCAGGCCATAGAGAATCATATCCAAAAAGGTTATCAAGTGGTTATGGAAGAAAATGCAGCCCGCACCATAAGGGACGATCTTAAAAAAGTAGCTTCACTAGGGATTAAAATAGTTTCTCCTGAAGAAAATCAAGTTGAATACGACGATTTTGCAAAATTAGAATTAAAAGACGTTGATTTGGATAGTGTTTCCTCAGCACTCTCATATTTCGGTGTAAAACTCGATTTTGATTATTTGGGAGTTGCGGTACAGGATCATGGATATAATGAGGATATGGGAGATCGTAATTTCCGATTTTTAAAAATAAGGGAGAAATTAAGCCAACCATTAGCTCCTGAAGAATTTTCATTTCACCGGGATATTCCTGATTACTTCACTAGGATGAAGGCAGTTTCCAGGACCCTATCTAATTTTGATCCATTTTTAATGGATTCTAAGTTCGCTTCAGTTTGTGGGGCCACTGTTGATCCAATGGTCCAGGAATTAAACAGCTATATTGTTATGGATGTAGGCAATGGGCACACACTGGCGGCATCCATTGAAGATGGGAAAATAATGGGGATATTTGAGCACCATACCAGTTCTCTTACGCCTGAAAAAATAGAATACTACTTAAAAAAACTGGCAGATGCTACTATAACTCATGAAGAGGTACATGAAGACCACGGCCATGGGGCTTGGGCTCTGGAGTCCATAACTGAAATTGAGAAGGTGGTGGTCACTGGACCCCGTCGCGGTTTGATGGAAAAAGTTCAATTCCCGGTTTATCATGCGGCCCCAGCTGGTGATGTAATGATGGCTGGGCCAGTTGGTTTAATTAAGTGTATTAACCACAGAATTGGAAATTAGAATAAATAATAAAATAAAAATCATTGGAATTAAAAGCCATAATCATATCCTCGGACATTAATATAAAATCAGGTTTATAATCTAATTATAAATAAATTATAATTAATCAATAAAAGATGATAAAATGATAATTGACTCACACATTCACACTATTTATTCTGGCGATGCTACTGGAACGCCTAGAGAGATAATAAAAAGGGCCAGAAGTATAGGCCTGGATGCCATAGCCATTTCAGATCACAATACTATGAAAGGATCTTTAATCGCTCAAGAAGAGGTTAAAGAATTTAAGGATATTCTTATAATCCCTGCTATGGAAATTACTACTAACAAGGGCCACATCGTGGCCTTAGGAATTAATGAAGAAATTAAAAAAGGACTTTCACCTGAGGAAACTGTAGAGTTAATCCATGATATGAATGGAATAGCGATTGTCCCCCATCCTTTTGTGAGATATAGGGATGGTTTATTTGCTAAAATTAAGCACATGGATGTGGATGCCATTGAAACCATGAATTCTCGTTATATTTTTGGATATTCTAACTGGAGGGCCAAAAAACTCTCCATTGAAAAAAACATACCTGAAATTGGGGCTAGTGACTCGCATTTTGTGGGTGCGGTGGGAAGTTGTGTGACTGATGTAGACGCTGATTTTTCGGTGGAAAGCATTTTAAAATCCATAAAAG
>JAHFBZ010000094.1:4431-8080 GCA_023249725.1 Methanobacteriaceae archaeon | reverse complement strand
GATGCTCTATCTCGAGCGGTGGCTTATGTAATTGCCAAAAAATACAAAAGAGACGTGATGATTTCTGTTTCAGATAATGGGTTTTATCTAAGTTCTGAAGGGAAAATTAGTGGTTTAGAAGGATTTAAAGATCTGAATTCAGAAAATTTAGTGGAAATTCTTATTAAAGCCATCAATAAAACAGAGACCCTTGCCAGTAGATTCCGACACTGCGCCGGAAGGTCTTTAATGATTTTAAGAAGATACAAAGGCCAAGAAAAGTCCGTGGGCCGACAACAAGTCAAAGGAAAGATATTACTTAAATTTGTGCAGGACCTGGATGATGATTTTTCCATTTTAAAAGAAGCTCGCCGGGAAGTAATTGAAGATTACATGGATGTTAAAAATGCAGAAAGAGTCTTGCAATGGATAGAAAGTGGGCAGATGGAAATAAAGCAGATAAATACTAAAATACCATCGCCTTTTGCATTTAATCTTGTTGCTCAAGGATATTTAGACGTTTTAAAATATGAAGAAAGAATAGAATTCATAAAACGCATGCATCAGGCCATTGTAAAAGAGATTGGTGGCTGATTTAAGATTTTATTTTAGAATACCAATTTTTATTTCTATTCTTTAACGATCCTTAGCATTTCATTGCCTCCCCTTCGAAACTGGTAATCTACTTCTACTATTTCAGTTTCCAGACCTTCAGGCAAGTTTTTAATTAATTTATCCACAAAAATAGATTTTTTTCCTTTATTTTTTACCAGTGGATAAATTCTAACCTCATTAGATGATACTCGAATCATTTCCTCAACTGCACTCAGATGGAAATTCCAATTCAAACGGTGATCATAAATAAACAAAAGGTGTGCACACAACACCATATCAAAACTCTCATCTTCAAAGGGTAATTGAGTTAAATCAGCTTTAATATATTTTTTCCCCCTATTAATTTTATAATCTCTGTTAAAATCCAAGCAAGATTGCATACGATGGCTTTTTAGATCATTAAGATTTTTAAAAAAACTCCAGACAAATTCATATTCCATTTTTCCTAATGATTCAACCAGTGCATGTAAATGTTCTTGACATCTTCTCTTTAGAAATTCAGGATCTTTGTCATATAATAAATCAGCAGCAGATACATCTATACCTTTTTTTGATAAAAAATAGGTAAATGAACTGGCACCAGCTGCACAGTCTAAAATTTTCGTGTTATTTAATTTTTCCAAATCCAAATCAAACATTTTTAAATATTCAGCCCAGCTACGGCCTATGAATATTGGTCCTTCAATTTTAAATGGCGAGTCCATATATTAAATCTCCTAAATCTAATATTTTGAAAATTCAAAGAATATAAACAATTTTAAATTAACAAACATCACCGATAGGTTTATATATGAGGGCTAGTACATATGGAATTGTGTGTAGTATGCACACATCACCCCCTATTTGTAGCCTTCAACGTTAATTTATTATTTTTGTTGACGGCTCAGAAACAAAATGCTTCCAGAGATAGCACCTCCCCATTTTCACTCCTAACAACCCCTTTTTATTTCTATCTCTGGAAGCTTTTCTAATTATTATAATATAATCATTATAATATAATCCATTTTTAGCATTATAATTCCACAATAATCATTACTTTTGAAAATTTAATTTCTATTTTCCTGATTTTCACGTTCCATAATCAATTTTATCTCTAAAAGAATCGCCCAGGCTTCTTCTCGCATATGTAATAAATCTTCAGGAGCTTTTTTCATGAATTCTTCCAATGCTACTGCTGCTTCTTCATATCTCCTTAGAAAACGTAATGCTGATCCTTTACCCGCTAGTGCACCAGGATTATTAGAATTTATATCTAAAGCCCTATTAAAATTTTCAAGTGATTTTTCATACTGAGCCATACTAAAATAAGCAGTGCCTCTATTACTCCAAGCATCATCATCATCTGGGTCGAGTTCTATCGCCCTATCAAAACAGTTTATAGCCTCTTCGAATCTATTGGATGCACCTAAAGAGACCCCCATATTAGACCAGGCTTTTGAATTATCAGGTTCCAGATCCAGTGCAATTTCAAATGACTCTATGGCTTCTACATGCCATCCCAAGTCCGCCAAAACAACTCCCCGATTATCCCATATTTTACTGTTTTCAGGGTCAAATTCCAGTGCTTTATCATAAGATAAAAGAGCTTCCTTGAATTCTCCAGCCATGAAATACTCATTTCCTTTTTCAATCCAAGGCATTGCCTCTTCATTAATTTTATCTTTATTAGTTTTAAAATCAGAATCCTGCATTTTTACACCAAAATATATCTTAATCTGAATTTAGGAACTTCAAAACCTTATAGTTGACTTTTTCAGCTTGTTCCATATTTAATAAATGACCCGCGTGAAGAATAATATCTGATTTAATATTAGGAATGAATTTTCTGGCTCTTTTAACAGCTTTTAAAGGCGAATAAATAGATTCTTGATCGCCTAATAAAAGTAATGTTGGGTTGACAATGCTCTTGAGTTCATTATCAGAGTAAACAGTAGGAAAAACCATTTCTGGTCTGCAATTCCGATTAACCACATCCATTAAATCTATGAACTCTGATTTAGGCTGAAAATCTCCAGCAGACATCATTTTAAGAATCTTTTCTGTAGAAATATTCACTGGAAGTTTAGGCATTTTTAATCCCAGCTTTATTAGAAATTTAAATGATTGTATTGAAGCGGCAGGAGCTAATAAAACAAGTTTATCCACTTTATCCGGATTAGCAATAGCCATATTCATAGATAGCCATCCACCATAAGAGTGGCCAATAAAGCTGGCTTTATCAAGATCGAAATTATCCATTATTTCCAGAATCCATTCATTATAATCTTCCCTTTTTTTCATCTTTTTAGTGGCTTTGCTCCATCCACAATCACCAATAGTATCAATGGCCAGAATTCTAAAATCTTTACACCATGAATCTACATTAGCATACCACTCCGCAGAACCTACAGAAGCCGCATGTAATAGTATTAAGGTAGGTGCATTTTCAGGACCACATATGTTCATATGAGTAGTTCCAAAGCTGGTTTCCACTTCATAAGATTGATGTTCTACTTTCCAAAGTTTCATGACTTTAAGATAAGCCGTTAAATATTCATTTTGCCATTCAGATTGAGGAAAGGAACTTTCATGAGCCATTTTTTCACTCCATTAATGATATGCTAGGATATAATATGATTATTATCAATTTTAAGTAATTATTTATTATAACTAAGTTACTAATTAAAATCATAGTGTTTAGGAACTTGTATTTACAATATGCTAATTATAAATGTTATTTAAACTAATATATCTACATGAAAGCACTAGTAGTTTATTATTCAAGAAGCGGGAATACCCGAGAAGTTGCCCAGTCCATAGCCCAAGAAATGCAATGTGATATAGAAGAAATACAGGATACCCAAAATCGTTCTGGAATCATTGGCTGGCTAAAATCCGGTTATCAGGCTAATCGTGGTAAATTAACTACCATTAAACCACTAGAGAAAGATCCTTCAGACTATGATCTAGTAATTGTAGGTACACCAATATGGGCCGGATTTCCAGCAGTTCCGGTTAAGACTTATCTCCTTGAAAATAAAGATAAATTTAAAGATGTGGCATTTTTCGCAACTTA
>JAHFBZ010000094.1:0-4421 GCA_023249725.1 Methanobacteriaceae archaeon | reverse complement strand
TAAAGCTGATGAGATAAAAAATAAAACATGTGACTGTAAGATTGATCCTTTTGTGAGAGATTTAGGAAATTAATTAATATTTTAGCATTTTTTGAATTTATCAAAAATAATTATTATAATAATATAATATAAAATTAAATTCAAAATTACTCCAAACAATCAATGTCTTTCCAGTATGGTTTAATATCCACAACCAGAGATCCATCAAGGGCTTCTAATCCTTTAACAGTCAGCCTATTTTGTTTTAATTTTAATAGATCAACTAATGAAAAAGAAATAGGATTAGGCCTGCTGGGAGCTCTAGTAGAGAAAATTCCTCTTTTTTTGGATTTCCCAAAAGGAATTACTTTAAGCAAGTCCCTTTCCACTTTATCAAACCAGTAAAGTATGATAAGATTTTTATATTTCTCAATTACTTCCAAGGCATCCAAATATTCATCAAAAATATGTATCTCACTGGTCTGATCCCCATATCTCCCCTGGTGTGGTGAATCCTTTTTTTCTTTAAAAGGAGAATGAATTATACCCACTGGTTTCAATAACATTTGCATAATACACCTTGCTAATTTTTGAATTTAATAATTTTAGTATTCAACTGAGCGCATAATAATTATATATTTTTAATTTAATTGAACCATAACTGTACATGGTGCGCTGTCAATACCCTTAACTTGCCATGGAATCAAAAATAATTGTTTTATATTAGCTTTTGCAGATAAAAAACTTAAATCCATATCTTCCACCAGTAAAAGAGGTTCTCCATAATTGTCTTTTTTAATAAATGCTGTTTTGTGTGCCTTAGTTGCATTATCGGGATTACTAAAACAAGATATGGAAACAGAATCTATTCCAATCCCTCTGATTGATGGGAAATTTTCTCTTAAAAAGTTTATTACCTCAGGATTTATGCCTGGATTTTCGGTCAAATATTTCTCTAAATTTTTTTGACGATATTTAAAAAAACCAGTTATTATTAAAATAAAATCAATAGATTCCCATTTATCTTTATTTTCTTCTTTAAAATTCAAAGTTTCATGAGCTTCAAGGATATTTTTAAAATCTTGAAGGCTTATTTCACTATCTGAGGCTTGAGGAATTTCTAAAATTAGTACATTATTAAAAATCAGCTTTGCCAAATCATAATCTGAAATAGATTTTCCATCTTCTAAAAAATGACCTGGAGCATCTACATGAGTTCCCGAATGATTTTCAACACAAAGTAAATAGGTATTGTATCCATCTTCAGAAATAGTGCTTTTATGATCTATGGATGGTTTTTTTAGACCCTTGTAAACCGGTGAATCTTCATCTAAACTATATGAAAGATAAATATATTTCATTTTTAATCACCATGATAATTTTTCTATTTTGTGAAATATTATAATCCTGTGAATCAGAAAAATCAACAGAGAATCAAATATAATTAATTTAATCTAACTATATTTATCCATTATTAAATTATCATAGTTATAATTTTATTTTCAGGGATATATTAATTATCAATAAATAAAATTATCTTTACCAATAAATAATGAAAAATTATTAACTCAAATAATGCCCTATTATTTTTAAAAACATTTGAAACTGCCTTAAATCAAATTAAAAGCTTAAAAAATAGTTTTATATGGTGGAACTTTAGACCCAAAGGATATTGTTAAGGTCCAACAATAAAGCCGGGCTTAAAAAGATTTAAATTGACTTATTTTTAAAAATAGGTTATACAAAGCCTTTAAATAAGAAAAAAAGAATATTTATAATTTACATACAAGAGGTGAAAGTTTGCAAAAGAAAATATTTGCATTATTATGTTCCATAATTATGGTGGCCGCAATTGTGCCTGCATTTGCAACAGATGCTTCCAGTGGAAACAACACAACAACATTAAAGAAAAATCATAAAACCACAAACTTAACTGATACTCAGTTGGCTAAGTTGAATTTAACCCAAACAAAGTTAAATGCTTTGATAGTCAAAATTGATAACTTAACAGCTACTTATAAAAATAATACTAAAGCAAAAGGACTATTAGTTGCTTTAGCTCAGTATAAAAAACAAGCTATAAAACTAAACAAACAAATTAGCTATTTTAAGGCCCACCCACCTAAATACCATGGAAAAGTTCTTAATAAAAAAGCTAATGTGGTTATAAAAAATTTTGCGTTTAAACAGTACATTTTAAGCAAAAAAGTTACCTTAAAAGCAAAATTACTAGCTAAAATCTAAATTAATTTGTTTTAAAGGATAAATTAAAGTTTTATCCTTTTTTTATTTTATTTATTCTAGTAAGAACGTATATCTATTTTATTAGACAATTCTATCTTCAATACTATCAAAGTCCATATTAGTTATTAAATAATCTTTTATATCTTTAATTTCATCATTTTCTAGCATGAAACTCTTTTTTCCTAGATCGGATTTGGCTTTTACAATTATACTTTCCATTAAACATTCATGCGGTTGGATCATTATATCTTCTACGGTTCCCAGTTTCACACCATTGCTGGTGATAACAGTTTTTCCGACAATTTTTTTGAAGTTTAATTCAATTTTTTTAAGAGAATCCGCTTCTTCCTGACTAATTCTATCTTCAACATCAGTTACTGATATTTTTAATATTACATAATCACCAATAGCTTCAATTTCACTTTCAGTGATTGTGAAGTATTTTTTATTTAAAACAGCTCCATCAGAAACTAATATTTTATCAATTAAACAATCAGAAGGTTTTAAAATTATGTCCGCGATTTTTCCAATTTCCTGACCCTTCTTATCAATTACTGTTTTCCCAATAAATTCACTTGCTTTCATGATTTTCATCCCCATCAACAGGCGTAGTATATAATCTAATTTAAATTAAAATATTCATATTTATTCTATATAAAATATTATATAATAAATTATGGAAAATTAATTATCAAAATAATTTGATAAAGTTGTTAATGAAAATAAAAGAAAATAAAGATCTATGAAAATTGATTGAATTAATTTGAAATGAAATAATAATTAATTAATTAATTAATGAAAAAATGTGATGATAATTTATATTATTTTTCTTCAGCATGTTCTACCGCCATTTTAATCAATATGACAATGTGGTCATCTTTAAGATAATATCTGGCCATTTTACCTTCTTTTTTGAATTTAACCAAATTTTTATCTCTTAAAACTCTGAGTTGATGTGATATTGCAGAGTGTTCCATCTCCAATAATGCTGCCAGTTCACAAACACAAAGAGGTTTCTTTGAAAGAGCATATAATATCTTTAGACGCGTAGGATCTCCCACCGCCTTAAAAAGATTAGTTATAGTGCCAATCATATCATCATTAATCATCTGTGATTTAACTTCATTAACCACTGATTCATTGGCTTCCTGAATTTCACACGACCCTTCATTCATACAAATCTATTTCCTATTAAATGCCTATAAAAGTTTTTATTCATATTAAAAATTTTGTAAAATAATATAAAAAACACTTCTTAAACCCCTAAATGATAGCCCAACTTATTATAAGAAAATATAAAAAACACTTCTTAAACCCCTAAATGATAGCCCAACTTATTATAAGAAAATATAAAAAACACTTCTTAAACCCCTAAATGATAGCCCAACTTATTATAAGAAAATATAAAAAACACTTCTTAAACCCCTAAATGATAGCCCAACTTATTATAAGAAAATATAAAAAATAATGAATAAATAAGGTGATTACATGACAGTGGAATGGGTCAAAATAAAGGATATTTTAGGTAAAAACTATACATATAACATTAAAGGCCGTCCTAATGCAGAATCAATACGAATTAGTGCAAATAAGATCACTATAGGATTAAAAAGAGGAGAAGATAACCTTCCAGCCCAGCGTATATTCCTAAAGAATAACTTAATTTACTATGAATATACCTCAGATCATCTACAAAAAAAAGCTAAATATGGCAGAGCTTTGTCAAAAAGATGATATTAAAATAATAAATCAAAATAGTGAATAATAATAATAATAATATATTTTTAGTATTTTGATAAGAAAATGATGAAAAAACATTGAAAATAAGAATTCAAATATGATTAGCTAATTTTTAGAATAAATATTAGATGGCTGACGACGTCGAAAGCTTCCCATAGGAACACCCACAGTACCACAAAAAACGCAGGAGGACTTTACTTCTGGGATCGAAACGAGACCAGGTGTAACCCCACCGCTATGGTCGCCAAACCAATGAATTTAATAAATAATAGTAATAGTTTTAATTAAGACTTAAAAGAGTTAGTTTTTATTTAATTTTATTTATGTGATTATAATAAAATGGCCGGCAACGTCAAAAGCTTCCCATAGGAACACCCACAGTACCACAAAAAACGCAGGAGGACTTTACTTCTGGGATCGAAACGAGACCAGGTGTAACCCCACCGCTATGGTCGCCG
>JAHFBZ010000093.1 GCA_023249725.1 Methanobacteriaceae archaeon | reverse complement strand
TCATCACATTTATTCATCACATTTATTCATCACATTTATTCATCACATTTATTCATCACATTTATTCATCACATTTATTCATCACATTTATTCATCACATTTATTCATCACATTTATTCATCACATTTATTCATCACATTTATTCATCACATTTATTCATGGTTGTTATTTTTTAATCATTTCTTCAATAATTTGAACTCCGGTGGAAGTTCCTAACTTATCTGCCCCGGCCCCGATCATGGCCAGCGCGGTTTCAAGCTCCCTTATCCCACCGGCTGCTTTAATTTTCATATCTGGACCAATAGTTTCTCTCATTAATCTAACATCTTCTATAGTAGCCCCAGATAGACCTCCATAAGCAGTGGATGTTTTAACATAATCGGCCCCTGATTTTTTAGCAATGACACAGGATACAACCTTTTCTTCATCAGTCAAAAGAGCAGTTTCCAGAATAACTTTCACTACTTTCCCTGAGGCCACTTCTACCACATCGGTGATGTCTTTTTCTAAAAGATCTTCCAGTCCGGATTTAATGGCCCCAATATTCATTACCATGTCGATTTCATCTGCTCCATGCTTTATGGCTTGCTTAGTTTCAAAGGCCTTAGTTTCGGGGGTACTCACTCCTAGAGGAAATCCCACAACAGAACAGACTTTGACTGGAATGCCCTGAAGTATTTCACTGGCCAACTGAACATTGGTGGCTGTAACCACGGCACTGGCAAAATTATACTTTATGGCTTCATTACAGAGTTTAATCACATCTTGCTGGGTGGTATCACCCTTAACATTGGTGTGGTCAATCATTTTGGCCAGATCCTGTGGTGATTTTATTTTAGAAAGTCTATCTGCTCCATATGTATTCTTGTTTTCACTCATTATTTCACCCTACCCTTTATTTTAACTAATTTAACTATTCTAATTTTAAATTTGTTTAATAAGTAAAAATAAAAAATTTAAAGAGAATTTAAAATATTAAATGGATATTTTAAGTGGATATTTAATATATTCCAATATTTTATCTCCAACATTTTTAAAATATTAAAGAAATATTAAATAATGAATATAATTGGTCAAATCATTATATTTCTTATTCAAATCAACTTTTTAGTCATATAAGGCCCTTCTCGTTCATATCCAAACTTACGGTAATAGTTTCGAGTTCCTATTCCACTTATTATGACCATTTTTTCTCGATTATATTTTTCTATTGCTATTTCTTCTGCTCGAGCCAGTAATTCTTCTCCATATCCCACGTGCTGACCTACCACAGATTTTTTCTCTCCAATTGGAACTAAAGAACCATAAACATGGAGTTCTCTCACCAAAGCAGTTTTATCATCTATTTCTGGCCTATGGGCATTATTTGATGGAATTCTCAGCCTTAAAAACCCGGCCAGAACATCGGAAATAGGGTCTTCCTGGGAAAGGAATATTTCTTTACCACCTAATGACGAATAAGTTTCTTCCATTAGCTTTATCTGGTTTAAATCAGCTGTTATTCCTCTTGAAGCTTGATGGCCTACTTCCCTACATCTAATACACTGACATTGGACTCCCTCTTCTTCTAACCGATTATAAACTAGCTCTCCTAAATTGGACTTTTGCACTCCGGCTTCTATTAATGGTGAAGGAATATCTCGTTGTATTCGCATGGTTCTAACCCATTTCGGGAGCATTTTTTTTATTTCTACAATGAGATCAACGGCTTCTTCAGTGGTGTAAGGTTCATAATCACCTCTTTCCCACATAGCATGCATTTCACTCCCTTTAGTTATTAAACATGGATATATTTTCAGCATGTCTGGTTTAAAGGATGAATCTGTGAATAAACGGTTGAATATTCTCATATCTCGCTCAAAATCTGAGAATAATCCGGGCATTAGGTGCATGGCTACTTTGATTCCTGAATCTCTCAGTACTCGATTGGACTCAATCACGTCTTTTACACTGTGGCCTCTTTTTATTCGTTGATATATGTAATTATAAATAGTTTGAACACCCAGCTCAACTCTAGTAACACCCATATTAAGCATACGATTCACATCTTCCACTTTACAGTAATCTGGGCGAGTTTCAAAGGTTATTCCCACACATCTTATCTTTGATGATTCATTGGCCTTTTGGGCATCTTCCAGGAGTACGTATTTTTCCGAGCCATAATGGGTTATGGGTGAATTTAAAATAGAATTAGGGGATGAATTATCATGGCTTTCTGGTATTTCATCTATATGCTCATGTTTCAAATTTATTTGAGATTCTTTTAAACCAAAATCAACCATGGCTTCCAGGCATTTAGCTACAAACCATTCTTGATAACATAAAAGGTGGGCCGGGAAAGTTCCACCCATAATTATTAATTCTACCTTATCTAAGGTATGTCCGATACTGTTCAATTGTCTTAAACGGTTGTAAACTTGGTCATAAGGATGGAACTTGTACATTCGAGCCCGGAGTGCTGCAGGTTCTTCTCCAGTGTAACTAGGTGGTGCATTATCACTTTCTGGACAATATAAGCATCTTCCATGGGGACAATCCTGAGGTTGACACATCACGGCCACTATGGCCACCCCAGATATGGTTCTGGTGGGTTTTTTCACTAAAACATCACCCAGAATCTTTTTTTCACTGGGAGTGGCATATTTTAGAATAAGGGAATTACTCATGAATTCTTCCAATTTAAAGTCACGGCAGGCCTGACGCTTTGATTTTTCCAGCTCTTGCTTTGAATTGATTTTTCCTTGAAGTATATGTTCAATTATGATTCTGCAGGCATTTTCCATGCATTATTCTCCCTATTTTAAATTTAATTAATATAATATTAATTAGATTTTATAATATATGTATGAAAAATCATAATAGTTTGATTATTTGAGCTTATTGATTAACTATTGATTATAATTATTTTATTAAATAATATTAGATTTATTTGGCCTTATTCTTCATTAGATTTAAAATCTTAATAATATCTGTTTTTGATATAATTCCCACCAATTTATCATCTTTCACTACAGGCAAACGTCCTAAATTATGTTTTGTAAGTTTTTCAAGGGCAATTATAACTTCCTCATTTGGATTGGTGGTTATTAAATCTTTACTCATCACATCAGATACTAATAAATTTTCATTTTCTTTTTTAGCATTTGATAAATCATGAAAAGTTACTATACCTTCTAATTTTTCCTCACTCATAACTGGATAACCCATGTGTTTGTATTGAAACATCTTTTCGAGTGCTTCCTCTATACTTATCTGTGGTGAAAGTGTCATAACCTCGGAGGTCATGATATTTTCAACCTTTAGGTCTCCTAAAAGTGAAGAGATTATGGTAGCTTTGTATTCCTGATCAGCTCCTATGTAAATAAACAGTGCAATCAATATAAGGAAAAAGTTCGGTAAAAATATTCCTGCTCCAGCCATGAGTATGGCAAAAATTTTCCCAATAGAAACTGATAATTCTGTGGCCCGCACATATTTCATTCTTTCTGCTAAAATAGCCCTTAATACTCTTCCACCATCCATAGGAAATGCTGGTAGCAAATTAAACACTGCTAAAACAAGATTAACTAAAGCAAACTGTAGTATAAATGCAGAAACAAATAGGGGTGTTACTGACTCAGTAACTAAGAATAATATGTAGGAAAGTCCAGCAATTATTACGTTGGCCATGGGCCCCACTGCAGCAATATAAAGCTCTTGCCGAGGTTCTTTAGGAATTTCTCCCATTTGGGCCACTCCACCAATAGGTAGGAGTACAATTCTTTCTATATCCACCCCATATCGCTGGGCAATATACGAGTGTGAAAGCTCGTGAATAACCACGGTGACGAAAACAAGGGTTATTAAAACTGCTAACTCTAATTGAATTATATTTAAAATGGCCATTAAATAAATGAATAATATTAATAATAAAAATGAGATATCCAGTTCAATTGGAATTTCAAATACAGTGAGAATTCTCAGGGATGTTTTCATAGAATTATTATTTGTTTCATTTACTCTAAATATTTTTAGAATTATTAATCATTTTTTAGACTAAACAGATTTGGCATAAATATTTTGGAAAATAGATTTAGCTTTAATAGTTTGATAAATAGGCAAATTCTGATTATAAAAATAAGCTATTAGAACTAAGCTATTATGGAAAATAAAAAATTCTAGAAAAATATATAAATTAAAGTCAGTATTTTGGTTTATTTTTCAAATACTAACTTTAAAACTGATTTGAGATTCAATTATAATTAATTGATATCTACTTTAAATCTTGGTTCCTTTATTTTAGGAAGATCCACAATTAGCACGGACCCTTCAAATCGAGCTGCAACTTCTTCAATATTTATTTGAACGGGAAGGGGTATGGAGCGCTCTATTTTTCCTTTACTTCTCTCTTTAAGGATATATTTAACTTTAGGAGAGTCATCATCAGATTCTTCTTCTGCAGCTGCTTCTTTTACCATTTCTTCAATATCTTCTTCGAATTGAACAGCGATTTCCACACTTTCTTCAGTAACTTCTAAAATTACATCATCTTTGATGATATTTGGTAGATCAACTTTCAATATTAAAGATTCATCGATTTCTAAGAGATCAACTAAAGGTTTTTCTGTAACAGTGGTGTAATTGGAAATGGTTTTACCAAACTCTTCCTGTTTTCCTTTAAAGGTGCTTATAATATCATCCAGAACTTTTTCTGCATGGGTCTGGATTTTTTCAGTGTTCTCTTTAATGTCCTTTTTTAAATTGGAATCTTCCAATTTACCCTCATTTTCCTCTTGGGTTTCCTGGCTATTTCCTTTTACCTCAGTTTTAAGTTCAATACTTTTTTCTGGTGTTTTTTCCTTTTTTGCTTTGGTTTTTCTTGCCATTTTTGAAATCCCTCAATTTAAATTTTTATTCAGAATTTATTCCATTTTATTGGTTTCTACCTATTCTCTTTTTAATTGATAAAAGAAAGGCTATTTTGAATTATATGCTTATTTTTCACTATTAGTATCTGTTTTTCAGTTTATTTATATATTTTGTTTGTTAATTTTGAATTAAATGGTTCTTAGAATACCAAAGTTATAAGTTTTTAAACTAACATAATAAAAAATGGTGTTTTAATGAAGGTAACTGAATTTTTAGGTAAAAAAGTTATAGATAAAAATGCAATGGAAATTGGAAAAATCTCTGATATGGAAATTGACCTTTCAAAAGGTTCTATAAATATTGTAACTATTTCTAAGAGTGATATCGCTTTAAAACAAAAGACTTTCATAGTTTCTGTTGAGGATATTGGGTCGGTAGGGGATTATGTCATTCTCGCACTATCTGGTGAGGATGCAAGTCATGATAAAGATTCTCAAGAACCAGAATCTATCTCTATTTCCATTGAAAAGTAAGAATTATTTTTTCATTTTTGTTCTAATTTTCGGAGCAATAAAACTTTAAAATAATGACTTAGTAAATAATGCATAATTAGCTTTTAAATCATTAAAATCAAACTAATTAATTAATCATTATAAAAATACGGGGAGATTAGATATGCAAATTATTGATGGCCGTGGAAAGCAAGTGAATGTAGGTTTAACTGTTAGATACGGAGGTACTGGAACAACTGGAGAAGTCTCTGCTGTTAAAGTAGAAGAAGATGAAGGATGGGTTCAAATAAATCATTCTGAAATGTGGTATAATAGTGAATCCCTTGAAGTTCAGGCTGAAAATAACATTAAACCCAAGAAAAATTCTTCTAAAGAGTTCAATGCAGCAAAAGCATTAGAAAAATCTAAGAATAAAAATGATCTCGCCGATGTATCCATGGGTACTGGAACCTGTGATGGTGGTGGATGATTATATTTTTTTATATTTTTCAATTAATTACTTAAATTAAATTAAAATAAAATGCATAATAACATAAATTAAAGCCAAAGATCATATCATTTTTAATAAAAACTTTTTTATAATATTCTTTTTAATAAAATGACTATCATAAGGATAAAAATTTTAAAGGTTTTTCATGACAGAATACAATGCTCAAATTTTAGAGTCAGAAAGTATTTGGAAATACGTTTTTGATGCCCTACCTGACCTTATAGCCATACTTGACACAGATCATAGGGTTGTAAAAATTAATAAGGCTATGGCCAATCGTTTAGGTGTCTCTCCTGATGCAGGTATTGGATTGCATTGCTATGAAGTAGTACATCATACTGATTCACCTATATTAGAATGTCCTCACTCTAAACTCCTTCAAGATGGCCTTGAACATACACAAGAAGTTCAAGAAGATAATCTTGGTGGTTATTTTTTGGTAACGGCCTCCCCTATTGTGAACTCGGATGGCAAAGTTCTGGGAAGTGTTCATTTTGCTAGGGACATAACTGAACGTCGGAAAATGGAGATAAAACTGGAAAAAGCGCTACAGGATAAGGAAATACTCATGAAAGAAATTCATCACCGGGTGAAAAATAACTTGATGATGATTTCCAGCCTTTTAAATATACAATCTCACTATATTAAGGATCCTGAAGTAAAGGACCTCTTTACTGAAAGTCAGAATCGAGCTAAATCCATGGCCCTTCTCCATAAGGAATTGTATGAATCGGGAGATATGAAAGATATTGAGCTTTCTGATTATTTAGGTAAGCTTTCTAAGGAAATTATTTATAGTTATAATTCTAGAGATGTACATATTGACCTGGACCTTGATTTAGAAAAGGGAACTATTGATGTAGATCGAGCTATCCCTTTAGGTTTAATAGCCACAGAAACAATTATAAACAGTTTTAAACATGCTTTCCCTAATGGAAAAGGAAAAATCAAGATTAAACTTTATAAAGAAGATGATTCGTTTTTATTAATAATTTCAGACGATGGTGTCGGATTTCCTGAAGATTTAGATTTTAGATCTCAGGGTAATATGGGAATGATGCTTATAAACGGATTAATTAATCAAATTGATGGTTCAATTAATATGAAACGTGAAAATGGAACTCAATTCATCATTAAATTTAAAGATGAAGAACCAATTGATAAATAATATTTATTTTTTTATTTACATTATTTAAAATTTAATTCTCTACTTTATTTAATCATTATTAAATCATTATTAATCGAAATAACGGGTGATAACTATTAAATCTAAAAACATTGATTTTTACTATTTTTCTGGTACGGGAAACACTTTTCTGGTAGTTAACAAGATGAAAGAAGTATTTCAGGGGAAAGGATATTCTGTGGAACTCAAACCCATAGAAAAACACGATGCCAGCGCGGTCAATACTAAAAATACCATTGGACTGGCCTTTCCTGTGGCCGTTTTTTCTACCTATAATTTGGTCTGGGATTTTATAAGAAACCTTCCCGAAGTTAATGGAACGGAAATATTCATGGTTGATACTTTAGCTGGCTATTCTGGAGGTATAGTGGGGCCTTTGAGGACTATTGTCGAAAAGAAAGGTTATACTCCCATAGGGGCCCGTGAAATAATCATGCCGGGCAATATATTTTTCATTGCTAAAGATAAGGAAAACGATAAAAAAGTTAGAAAAGGACTCAAACACGCAAAAAAATATGCTAAGGCCCTTATTAAAGGTAAAGCAAAATGGGGGAAGGTAGCTATACTTCCAGATATTATGAATGTAGTCTCTCGTGGTGGTTTGTGGTTAACTGGGGTTAATCTACATCAGAAATATCTAAAATTCAAGGTTAAAGAATCAAAATGCAGTAAATGTGGCCTTTGTGTTGATCTATGTCCAGTATCTAATATTAAGATGGAGGAATATCTGGTTACAGGGAATGAATGTGAATATTGTATGAGATGTGTTTCCTTCTGTCCTAAAAAGGCCATCCCTTGTGTTTTTAATTACAAAGGGAAAACTTATAGTGCAGTTAAGGCCAGAAAATTGTTAAAGGATGATTAATATTTTTTAAATAGTTTTTTAGAACTTTAATCATTATTTATATATTGTTTTTATTTTTGGCTTTGTAAAGTTTGTGGGTGTTGTTATTTTTTTATATGTTTTTGTGTCCAGTTTTTCATTTTGTGGTGTAGGTAGGTGAGTATTCCGGTTATGGTTTTGTATTTCTTTTTGATTTGTTCTG
>JAHFBZ010000092.1 GCA_023249725.1 Methanobacteriaceae archaeon | reverse complement strand
TTCTTCTGGAGATGTATTGATTAGTAAAACATCCCCTCCAAGGTTTCTAGAAGAAATAGATGAATTTGGAACCGTGGCAGAGAGAAGAAGGGAAACTTCCGTTACGGTAAGACATGGAGAAAAAGGAACTGTAGATGCAGTTTTACTAACTGAAACCGTTGAAGGAAGCAGATTAGCAAAAATAAGAGTTCGTGATCAGAGACAACCTGAATTTGGAGATAAGTTCGCTTCCCGGCACGGACAAAAAGGGGTAGTGGGACTCATAGTTTCTCAAGAAAACATGCCTTTCACTGAAAACGGTATTGTGCCAGATTTAGTAGTTAATCCTCACGCTATTCCATCAAGGATGTCCATTGGACAGGTGCTGGAAATGTTAGGTGGAAAAGCCGGATGTATGGAAGGAAGAAGAATTGACGGAACACCATTCACTGGCGAGCAGGAAGTTGACATTAAAGCCGCGCTTAAATCAAATGGATATGAAACTGCAGGTGTGGAAGCATTATACAATGGAATTACTGGTGAGAAAATAGAAGCAGAGATATTCGTTGGAGTCGCTTACTACCAAAAACTGCACCACATGACCACCGATAAAGTCTATGCCCGATCCAGAGGACCGGTGCAAGTACTTACCCGCCAGCCTACAGAAGGTAGGGCTAGAGAAGGTGGTCTTAGGTTTGGAGAAATGGAAAGAGATTGTTTAATTGCTCATGGAGCAGCTTTAGCTCTTAAAGAACGATTATTAGATGAATCAGATAAGTACGAAGCCATTGTATGTGGAGAATGCGGTATGGTGTCTGTTTATGATAAAGTCAGGGATAAAACATACTGTCCTATCTGTGGAGAATCAGAATCGTTCCCAGTAGAGATTTCATATGCATTCAAACTATTATTGGACGAACTAAAGAGCCTTACTATATTCCCTAAACTGATTCTAGAGGATAAAGCCTAATCAAACATCCTTAATATTTTTTCAAATTTATGTTTTCAATTTATGGATAATTACACTAATTGAAATTTAAAAAAAATAAGGTAAAAAATAAGGGATTAATAATAGCAAATTAAAGGAGAGAAAACTTTGACCGGAATTTTAAAGAAGATTTCCCAAATCAACTTCGGATTAATGTCTCCAGACGACATAAGAAGTATGTCTGTTACCAAAATCGTAACACCAGACACCTATGACGAAGATGGATACCCTATTGAAAATGGGCTAATGGATCCACGTTTAGGAGTTATAGATCCAAGTTTAAAATGTAGTACCTGTGGTACTAAAGGTGGAGAATGTCAGGGTCACTTTGGAAATATAAATCTAGCCAGACCTGTAATTCATGTAGGATTCGCAGATACCATTCATAAAATACTGAGATCCACTTGTAACACTTGCGGACGGATTTTATTAACTGATAGTGAAATATTTGATTATCAGAACAAATTCAAGACACTAATCAAAAACGAGGAAAGTTTAACCAAAATAATTAAAGATGTTTATACTGTCGCTCGAAGGGATAAATGTCCTCACTGTGAAGAAGAGCAGGAAGACGTTAAAATTGATAAACCAGTTTCCATTGTAGAAGGTAACTACAAACTTACTCCTAGTGAAGTAAGGGAAAGGCTGGAAATAATAACTGATTCTGATTCTGTGATTTTAGGAGTCAATGCTGAGAAGGCCAAGGATGGTACTCAAGTAGCCCGACCTGAATGGATGATTCTAACAGTTTTGCCAGTTCCTCCAGTTACAGTAAGACCTTCCATTACCCTGGAAACTGGTGAGCGTTCCGAAGATGATTTAACTCACAAATTAGTTGATATTCTCCGTATTAACCAACGTTTAAAGGAAAACATGGAAGCCGGTGCTCCGCAACTTATTGTAGAGGATTTATGGGAACTTTTACAGTACCACGTAACCACCTACTTTGATAACGAAGCATCAGGCGTGCCACCAGCCAGACACAGATCAGGTAGACCATTGAAAACTCTTGCTCAGAGATTAAAAGGAAAAGAAGGTCGTTTCAGAAGCAACCTTTCTGGTAAGCGTGTAAATTTCTCTGCACGTACCGTTATCTCACCAGATCCAAACATCAGTATCAATGAAGTAGGAGTTCCAGAGATAATAGCCACTGAAGTTACGGTACCAATAAAAGTAACTGAATGGAACCTGGAAGAACTTAAAGGATACATTATGAATGGTTCTGAGGTACACCCTGGAGCAAATTATGTCATAAGGCCTGACGGTCGGAAAATCAGGATTTATGACGAAATAAAAGAAACTGTAGCTGAAAATCTGGAAAAGAATTATCTGGAAAAAGGTGAACTGGGATATGTAGTAGAGAGGCATTTGAAAGATGGAGATGTGGTTCTCTTCAACAGACAACCTTCACTTCACAGAATGTCCATGATGGCCCACGAAGTACGGGTTTTACCATATAAAACATTCCGTTTAAATCTCTGTGTATGTCCACCATACAATGCTGATTTTGATGGGGACGAAATGAACATGCACGTCTTCCAAACTGAAGAATCACGTGCCGAAGCCAAGTCACTAATGAGAGTACAGGAACACATTCTCTCCCCAAGGTTCGGAGGACCTATTATTGGAGGAATACACGATCACATTTCTGGAGCATATCTGCTAACCCGGAAAAGTGCCATATTCAATGAAGATCAAGTATTCCAGGTTTTAAGGAAATCAAAATTACCTCTACCAGATAGGACTGGTAAAACCTGGACTGGGAAACAAATTTTCAGTAAAGTACTGCCTGATGATATGAACATGGTTTATCGAGCGGAAGTCTGCAGGAAATGTGACGAGTGTACAGAAAGGTCCTGTAAAAACGATGCTTATGTGGTTATCGAAGACGGTGAGCTGTTAAGTGGAGTTATAGATGAAAAAGCTTATGGTGCTTTCTCTGGAAAAATCTTAGATCACATTGTTAAAGAATATGGAACTGATCAGGCCCGGGAATTCCTGGATGCCTCCACTAAACTGGCAGTTTCGGGTATTATGAAAGCAGGATTCACCACCAGTACCAATGACGAAGAAATTCCTCAAGAAGCTAAAGAAGATATCGAAGCTTATCTGTATGAAGCTGAAGAGCGAGTAGATAAACTGGTAGCTGCTTATGATAACAACGAACTGGAACCATTACCTGGTAGAAGCCTGGAAGAGACTCTGGAAATGAAGATCATGCAGGTTCTAGGGGAAGCCCGGGACAAGTCCGGGGAAATTGCAGAAAGTTACTTTGACATAAACGAAAACAACGCGGTTATTATGGCTTTAACTGGTGCAAGAGGTTCCATGCTGAACCTTACTCAGATTACTGCTTGTGTAGGACAACAGTCAGTTCGGGGTGGCCGAATCGACAGAGGTTACAGTGAAAGAACACTACCTCACTTCCAAAAACGTGAACTAGGAGCAAAAGCACGTGGTTTCGTGCACTCCAGTTACAAAAAAGGTTTGGACCCTATTGAATTCTTTTTCCACGCAATGGGAGGAAGAGAAGGTCTGGTAGATACAGCTATCCGTACTGCTCAGAGTGGTTACATGCAAAGAAGACTGGTCAATGCTCTGCAGGATTTGAGTGTAAATGCCGAAGGTAAAGTTACTGACAACCGGGGCGTTGTTATCCAGACCCTTTATGGAGAAGATGGAGTAGATCCAGCCAAGAGTGACTATGGTAAAGTAGTTGACCTGGACAAACTCGTAGACGAAATGAGGATAAAATCAGGTAAGTGATAGTTAATTAATCTGGAATTAATTTAATTAAGATATTAAATTTAATTAATTTGAAAAAATTAATTGATAAATAATGATAATTAAATTATCTTTAACATTTCGGGTTTAGGTGATTTTGTGCAGGAAACAATAGAAAAGGTTACAAAAGTCGTTAAAAAGAAAAGGGCTCAGAAAATTTTTACAGAACAGTTAATATATGAAATAGCTGAAACTGTAGAAAAACGTGACCTTGATGATAAAGAACTTGATGAATTAGTTAAAAAAGTTAAAAAATCTTATGACCGTGCCAAAGTGGAAGATGGTGAAGCTGTAGGAACTGTTGCTGCCCAATCTGTTGGGGAGCCAGGTACTCAGATGACCATGCGTACTTTTCACTATGCAGGGGTAGCAGAACTTAACGTTACCCTGGGTCTTCCCAGACTCATTGAAATTGTGGATGCTAGAAAGAAGATATCCACTCCAACCATGGCCATATACTTTGAAGAAGAATTCAGAGGCGATGAAGAATTCGTAAGGACTATTGCCAATCAGATTGGTAAAAGTACCATGAATGACATTGTCCAGGACTTCCACGTTAACTATGCTGAAATGAATGTAGTAGTGGAACTGGATATGCCTAAAATTGAAGATAAAAGGCTTGATTTCGAGGACATTATAAATCGTGTAGAAAAAGCTTTTAAGAAGGTTAAGATAGATAACAACGTACTAAGTTTTGAACCTGCTAAACCAAGTATAAGAGAATTAAGACTTTTAGCAGATAAAGTACGAGATCTTCAAATAAGTGGTGTGAAAAACATCGGAAAAGTCGTTATTCGTAAAGAAGAGGACGAATGGGTGATACACACTGAAGGTTCAAATCTTGGAGCTGTTCTTAAAATGGAAGGTGTGGACAAAGTCCGAACTACAACCAACGATATCCACGAAGTAGAGAAAGTTCTCGGAATAGAAGCAGGCCGGAACGCAATTATACACGAAGCACAACGTACAATGGATGAACAAGGACTTACAGTCGATGTAAGACATATTATGCTAGTAGCAGATATGATGAGCGCTGATGGTTCGATTAAGTCCATAGGTAGACATGGTATTAGTGGTGAGAAAGCTAGTGTTCTTGCTAGAGCTTCTTTTGAAGAAACTGGAAAGCATCTTCTTCGCGCTAGTATAAGAGGAGAAATAGATCACCTTACCGGAATCATTGAGAACATTATTATCGGACAACCAATACCGTTAGGAACGGGCTCTGTTGGTGTCTTAATGAAACAAAAAAAATAAGGAGGCAGTAGATGGACGTAGATAGAGGAATACGAGTAGCTGTAGACACAGGTGTTGTCACTTTAGGATCAGAAAAATCAATTCAAGCCTTAAAATTAGGTAAAGGAAGACTAGTAGTAGTTGCTGAAAACAGCCCAGAGAACATCAAAGAAGATGTCGCTTACTATGCTAAACTTTCTGAAATTCCTGTTTATACCTTTAATGGAACCAGTGTTGATTTAGGTTCTGTTTGTGGTAAGCCATTTACCGTGGCCACTCTGGTAATCAAAGAACCTGGAGATTCTACAATATTAGAAGCAATGGGGTAGTGTTCAAGTGACTATAAAATTCACCACCAATGAAATAAGATATATTGCACTGTTTGAAAGCATAACTGGTGCAATGGTAAAAGATTGTATCGTGGATGATGAAAACGGAAAAATTACTTTTCTGGTGAAAAAGGGAGACATGGGTCTCGCCATCGGTAAAGGAGGAAGTACCGTAACCAAAGTCCAGAAAACAGTGGATAAAGGTGTTGAAGTTATAGAGCACTCTGAAGATCCCGTTGAATTCATATCCAATTTAATGGCCCCGGCTAAACTTCGCAGTATCAGAATTCTGCAAAGGGAGAGCGGGGAAAAAGTTGCCACTGTAGAAACAGATGGTAAAAATAAGAGGACTGCTATCGGTAAAGGCGGTCAAAATATTGAAAGAGCCAGATTACTGGCCAAACGACAGCACAGCATTAGTAATATCGTTATAAAATAAATTAACTAGAATACTAGTAATTAGCAGAAACTATTAAAATTAATTTAATATATTATCTTAATATAATTGTAAACCCTAGTAAACTAGAAAAATTAAATAACTTAATATATTTCAATTACTCTCATTAAATTTTTAGCTAAATTTATATGGTTTAATATATATTGGTTTTATATTGATTACGCTAATAACCGAAAGCGGGATTATTAACTCAAATTTATAAGGAGGAATATTAACTTGCCAGGACTTTTCGCAGCTAAAAAGCTCAAAAAAAATAGACAACATTTCAAATGGAAAGATACTCAATATAAACGAAAAGCATTACGTTTAGATGTAAAAGCTGATCCCTTAGAAGGTGCACCACAAGCACGTGGAATCGTCATCGAAAAAGTGGGAATTGAAGCAAAACAACCAAACTCTGCTATACGAAAGTGTGTAAGAGTACAGCTCATTAAAAACGGTAAACAGCTAACTGCTTTTGCCCCAGGTGATGGTGCTATTGGTTTCATCGATGAGCACGACGAAGTACTCATAGCCGGTATCGGCGGACCTTCCGGAAGATCAATGGGAGATATCCCTGGTGTCCGATGGAAAGTAACTAAAGTTAACAACGTTTCCCTATCACAAATGGTTAAAGGGAAAATAGAAAAACCAGTGAGGTAATTTCATGAGTCAAGTTTTTGATAAGTGGGATCTGGAAGAAGTAAAAGTAGAAGACATGGGTCTGGTTAATTACCTATGTTTGGATGAAATAATGGTTCCCCACACTATGGGCCGGCACGTCAAAAGACAATTCGCCAAATCAAAAGTCTCTATTGTGGAAAGGTTAATGAATAAAATTATGAGAACCCACATCAACGCTGGAAAGAAAAATAAAGCTTTCAGTATCGTTGAAGGTTCTTTTGATATTATAAACAAACGATCCAAACAAAACCCCGTGCAAATTCTAGTCAAAGCTGTGGAAAACACTTCTCCTCGGGAAGAAACCACCCGTATTAAATACGGTGGAATCGGGTACCAAGTAGCAGTGGATATTGCACCTCTCGGTTTCTTAACCAGAGGAGCTATGCAATCTGCTTTCAAGAGTAAAAGATCTATGGCAGAAAGTCTAGCTGACGAACTTCTTCTAGCAGCAGAATACGATACTAGAAGTTTCGCTATTCAGAAAAAAGAAGAAAAAGAGAGAATTGCTAGATCTGCCCACTAATTACCATTTTCATATTTTTTTTTAAATGACATCATGGAAATTATTATTTTCATAACTCTTTTTAAAAAAATAGAATTGGTGCATGCTATATAAAATATAATAGCATGATTAGGGTATTTCAAAAGATAATAGAATGATTAAATGTAAATTATGAGATTTGTCATATTTACCAGGTGATTTTAGTGAGTAGACGAGACAAAATGATTAATAGAATAAAAGAGCTGATGTACCAGCCGAAATACATTCGGAACATCGGTATCGTGGCCCACATCGACCACGGAAAGACAACTTTGTCTGACAACCTGTTGGCCGGTGCTGGTATGATATCCTCTGAGTTAGCTGGAGACCAGCGTTTCCTGGATTTCGATGAACAGGAACAAGCTAGAGGAATCACCATTGACGCAGCAAACGTGTCCATGGTTCACAAGTATGACGATAACGAATATCTGATCAACCTTATTGACACACCAGGTCACGTGGACTTTGGTGGAGACGTAACCCGGGCCATGAGAGCTGTAGACGGTGCAGTAGTAGTAGTATGCGCTGTGGAAGGTATCATGCCCCAAACAGAAACTGTGCTAAGACAAGCTCTAAAAGAGAATGTAAGGCCAGTTTTATTTATTAACAAGGTTGACCGGTTAATTAACGAATTAAAACTTGATCCTACCGAGTTACAAAATCGATTCGTCAAGACCATTGCCAGTGCTAACAAACTAATTAAAAACATGGCTCCTAAAGAGCTAAAAGACAAATGGCAAGTTAGAGTAGAAGATGGAAGTGTAGCATTTGGTTCTGCATATCACAACTGGGCACTCAATGTGCCAGTCATGCAGCAAACAAGTATCAACTTCAATGATATCATCAACTACTGTAAAGACGAAAAGCAAAAAGAACTAGCTGATAAAGTACCGCTAGCTGACGTATTACTGGGAATGGTAGTAGAGCACTTACCAAGTCCTGATGAATCTCAAGCTTACCGGGTACCTACTATCTGGCCAGGAGACTTAGACAGTGAAGAAGGCCAAGCCATGCTCAACACTGACCCTAACGGGCCATTAGCAGTAATGATTACTGATGTGAGTATTGACAAGCACGCCGGTGAAATCGCTACTGGACGGGTTTACGGTGGAACTATTGAAAAAGGAAC
>JAHFBZ010000142.1 GCA_023249725.1 Methanobacteriaceae archaeon | reverse complement strand
CAGGTAAAACCATTGATGAGATGAAGGAATTAAAAATAATGCTGGGAAACAATCCAGTTAAACTCTCTGATTTCTTTGATGTTGAAGGAGAACCTGCTGAAAATCCTGAGGAAATAAAAATTATTATTGATGGTGATGTTAGTAATACCAAACGAATTGGACAAGGTATGAAGGCCGGTGAAATTCTCGTTAAAGGTGACGTTAATATGTACGCTGGTTTAGAGATGGAAGGCGGCAAATTAACTGTTGAAGGAAATACTTCTACCTGGGCCGGCCAAGATATGAAAGGCGGAGAACTCGAAATCTTGGGAAATGCTGGGGATTATTTAGGATCTGCGTATCGTGGTGACTGGAGAGGAATGAGTGGGGGTATTATAACCGTCCATGGGAATGTTGGATACGAAATGGCAGAGTACATGGGTGGTGGAAAAATTGTGGTAAAAGGAAATGCCGACCAAATGCCGGGAGTCCACATGATTAATGGTCTGGTAATCATAGAAGGTAATGTCACTTCCAGAACTGGTGGTGAAATGACTGGAGGAACTATTGTAGTTCAGGGTGTTGTCGATTCATTCTTGCCTGGATTTGAATTTTTGGGTGTCGAAAAGAACATCGAAATTGAAGGAACAGAATTTTTGGGAGCATTCTATAAATTCAAAGGCGATTATGCAATGAAAGGAGCTAACGGAACTGTTTACGTAGCTGTCGCCGGAAATAAACATATAGTTCCCTAAATAAAAAACGAGTGAGGTAATTTTTATGGAATTAGTAAATAACGTAATTTGCCCTTTCTGCGGAACATTATGTGACGATATTGTCTGTAAAGTGGAAGATAATGAGGTAGTAGGGACATTTAATGCCTGTATAATTGGACACAGTAAGTTTGTTCATGCTGAAGGTGCTATGAGATACACAAAGCCCCTTTTAAGAAAAGATGGGGAATTTGTGGAAATAAGCTATGACGAGGCCATTGAGAAAGCTGCACAGATTTTAGTGGATGCTCAAAGACCACTAATGTATGGGTGGAGCTGTACAGAATGTGAAGCTCAAGCTGCAGGAATGGCGTTAGCTGAAGACGTTAGGGCAATAATTGATAATACTGCATCTGTCTGTCACGGCCCTTCTCTTTTAGCTGTGCATGATACGGGATATCCTGTGTGTACTCTAGGGGAAGTTAAAAACCGGGCAGATATTGTGGTTTACTGGGGTTGTAACCCATTCCACGCTCACCCCAGGCACATGGCGCGCCATGCATTTGCTAGAGGATTTTTCAGAGAGCGAGGACGTTCTGACAGGACAGTTATAGTCGTAGACCCTAGGAAAAGTGATACTGCTAAATTAGCTGATATCCACCTTCAATTAGATTATAACAAGGATTATGAATTGGTTGATGCTATGAGGTCCATTTTGATGGGGCATGATGTTCTCTATGATGAAGTAGCAGGCATACCTAAAGATCAGATTGTTGGTGCCGTAGAAGCATTGAAAGAGGCTCAATTTGGTATACTTTTCTTTGGTATGGGTATCACCCATAGTTTAGGAAAACACCGAAATATTGATACGGCCATTATGATGGTACAAGATCTCAATAATTTCGCTAAATGGACTCTTATACCAATGAGGGGTCACTACAATGTTAATGGGTTCAACCAGGTATGTACCTGGGAAAGTGGATACCCATTCTGTGTAGATTATGCTACAGGCACACCTAGATACAACCCGGGTGAAACTGGTTCCAATGATGTTCTTCAAAATAAAGAGGCTGATGCAATGATGGTAGTGGCTTCTGATCCTGGAGCACACTTCCCACAGAGGGCTCTTGAGAGAATGGCGGAAATCCCTGTTATTGCAGTGGAACCACACCGGACACCTACTACTGTAATGGCTGATTTAATTATTCCACCAGCAATTGTTGGAATTGAAGCCGAAGGCACAGCTTATAGGATGGATGGTGTTCCTCTCAAGATGAAAAAGGTAGTAAAAACGGATTTGCTATCTGATTTAGAAATCATGGAGAAAATTTTGGAAAAAGCCAAGGAAATTAGGGCTTCTAAATAAATAGTACCTTAAAAAAATTAAGCCCTAAAGGGCTATTTTTTTTATTTTTTTATTAATAATTCAATTTTAATTTAAGACGCTTTTAAAAATAAATATTTTTTTTATTTTTTTTAATAATTTATTTTAATTATTTATTTTAAAAAATTTAAATGTTTTTGA
>JAHFBZ010000023.1:9015-28576 GCA_023249725.1 Methanobacteriaceae archaeon | reverse complement strand
AAATGATACTGATGGAGATGTTCGAAAACAAGCAGCCCGATCTTTGGGAGAGCTTGATGATCCTATAGCGGTTGATGCGTTGATTGAAGCGTTATCAGATATGGATTGGCCAGTACGTAAAAATGCTGCTACTTCTTTAGGAAGAATAGGTGATGAAAGAGCACTCAAACCACTACTGAAAGCCCTTGATGATAAAGATATTGATGTCAGACGCCATGCGATTGGTGCATTGGTAAAAATGAAAAGTAAAGCCGTTAAGCCACTTTTAAAAAAGCTTCATGACACTGATTGGCAAACACGAGCAATTGCTGCTGAATCTTTAGGACGTATAGGTAGTAAAAAAGCAGTAGAACCACTAATAAAAGCATTGAGCGATCGCAGATTTCGAGATGAAAATCGTTATGTTAGAGGCAAAGCAGCAGAGGCCTTGGGAAGAATAGGAGATAAATTGGCAGTTAAATATTTAGAAAACGCCTTAGATGAAAAATATATATTCGTCCGCAAAAGAGCTCAAGAAGCCCTTGATTTAATTCAATTGGCACCCGACCTGGATCATTTTGAAAATGAGGAGTTTTGTTTTGATTATCCATTATTCTGGGACTTGGACGGAGTATATAAATGGGAAAAGCTATTGATTGGTTATTGGCCTTCTAAAAGTCTTAAATTTTCAATTAACCGCAAAACTAATGCGGAAGACGTTACTATTGGTGAATTTGCAGACATTATAGCTGAAGTTTTTCATGAACAGCACATTGAAAAAGTATTCAAAACAGAGGATCATATTGCAGGTTCCCGTGCTTTTAAAGTTGTTGGTGATAATTATAAGTTTGACCCAGCCAAACGAACTATAGTTATAGTCTTCAAAAAGTACGACAATTTATATTATTTCTGGTTCACAGGAAACATCAAAGACATGGATGAAGCATCAAAATACATGAAGATAATGATAAATAGTTTCCATATAAAGTAATGTGAAAAATTATTTCAAATTTGAGTTTATTAAAAACCGGGATTTTTTACATGCCAAATAAAACTAAGAAAAATAAGATTAAAATTAGTTCCGGAAAATATAAAGAATTTTATTTTGCAGTTGTTTGCTGTGATAATAATCTAATATCCAGTAGTTTGGGAAGGGATAGTAAATACGAAGCTTTAAATGACCTTAATGAATTTGTTGATGAGAAATATCATTCCTATATCCGCTTAGATACTGAAGAAGATTCTGAAAATAGTCATGAATTAATTAAAAAAATTGGAAAATACTATTACGGGCAAAATAGTAAAAATAAAGAATTAAAATTTGATGAAAAAGAAAATTTTGATATTAAAGTTCTAAAAGAAGTTTCTAAAATCCCATACGGTGAATTTAGAACTTATAAAGAAATAGGTGAAAGTCTAGGAACAAAAGGTTATCGGGCTGTTGGAAATGCATTAAATAAAAATCCACTTCCACTTTTTATCCCTTGCCATCGTGTCGTGAAATCAGACATGACCATTGGAGGATTTCGTGGTGGATTAGAGATGAAAAAAGAACTATTAAAAAGAGAGGGAGTTCAATTTAAGGAGAATAAAGTAATTAAAAATAGAAAATAAGAAATTTAACAATAAATATTATAAAAATAACGAATTAAAATAAGAAAACTAATCCAGAAAATTATATAAAAATAACGAATTAAAATAAGAAAACTAATCCAGAAAATTATATAAAAATAACGAATTAAAATAAGAAAATAGTGAAAAATATATTTAAAATATTAAAATAATTAGGTTTTTGTTTTATAGATTTTAAGGGCCTCTTCCAGCACATCAGTGAATTCAGTATCTGTTTTAAGGTCTTCCAGATCTTCTAGAGAGAATATCTTTAAAACATTATCTTTACATGCTTCCACACAAGCAGGAAGAATCGTATCTGCATCCATACAAAGAGTACACTTTTGAGCGGATTTTTTTTCATCATCAATTACCAAAATACCAATAGGGCAGGCAATCATGCAGAGCCTGCATAAAATACAGGAATCCTCATCAACCTTCAAAGAACCATTTACTTCTTTTATAGCTCCAGTAGGGCAAATTCTTGCACATGGTGCCTTATCAGGATGGCACTGCAAACAAAAAATAGGCATAGAGCTGCTTTTTTTGGCCCTGGCCACCCCATGAGTTTTTTTACATGCATTAATACAATCATAGCATTCACTGCAACTTTGGGGATCAACAACCATCAGGGTCTTCATTTAATCACCTTAAATAATTTTTAGCGGGTTTTATATTTAAATTTAAGATTATCATGTAATATATTCCAAAAAATAGTTTAATTAATCGCAAAATAGCGATCAATATTCTATTATTTTAAGGAATTTATTCAAAAACACTTATTAAAGATTAAAGTTCTTTTGTTAGATAATCCGGAACGGCAGAAGAATCTCTTGGTCCTACAACAACTTCCCATCCACTATCATCCTCTATTTCTCCACTTACGGGTGCTGCTAAACCAGGAATAATCATTTTTCTGGTTTTAACCTTATCTTCGATTCCAGTTTCTTTAATTAAATCAGCTACTGCTTTTCCGTTTAATTGACCGCCAGCTAAGGATACATCAACTGCTCGACCCACAGTATCAAGGACCAGGAGATAAGTGCTTGCTTTTCCAGACTTTAAATCCCCTTCAACAGTGTAATACGTCAAAGCAAAGTTAGTGGTGAGAAGCACGGGTGAATTCTCATCAAGTTCACCAAATTCATATAAACCCGCATCAACAGCTTGTGGTTTTCTTGGATCAGTGTATAAACTCTGTCTTAAAGTTAAAACAGGTATAATTTCCCATATTTCAGTTCCATTTAAGATAAGTATGTCTGCGTATTTATTTAGTAATGTGGCAGCAATAGTGGCCTCTTTAATACTTTTGGTCACTTCATCTTCATCATTATTTAATCTTAAAAGAGCTGGAATCCCCAGTATGGGGAAACGGAAGTCTTCATCACGTTCTTCAATAGCCAACCTTTTAATCATAACGAAATTATCCAGGGTATCACCAATAGCATCTCCCACAAAGGTACCTGGATCTAAGACTATATCTTTAAGTCCTTTGGCCCTTAGAGCGTGGGAAAGCTCTTTCATTTTTTCCAGATCTCCAGGTACAAATAATGTCACCGGACACTGGTATTCCACAGCTAAATCAGCCATATCTTCGAAATTATTTTCAGTAACTCCATATATAAGTGGATTTTCATCCCCTACCACTTCCAGAGCCTTTTTCATTGCTAATGGGTCCAAAGAACATAATACTAAAGGATATTTTGATTCTTTTAGTTTTGAAGCCGCAGCAGCAAATTTATCTGCATCACCAGATTTATTTCTAAGAGCTATAGCATCGAGAGTTAATAGTTCTCCTGTTCTCTCAAATTCAGTATTTTCAATAGTTTTAACCCTTTCTTCAAATTCTGCAGCTTCCATCTCATCATTGACATCAATAACTAGTGCAGTTGGGTTGTAATATGTAAGTTCATATCTGTAAAGTACTTCGTCCCCACCAATAGCTATAGCCTTGTCTCCTTTGCCTATAATGACCTCTCTAACTGCAGGAGCAAGTAAGTTCTCCAGTGCTTGCATTTCATTGGCAGCAAGTTCAGTACATAATTCCAAGTCAGTTTCCTTCTCAGACAATTTAGTGGCAAAAGCCATACATGATGCTTCTCCACATTTAGCACAGTTGGTTTTTGGAAGTAATCTGTAAATATCCATTGCAGTAACACTCATTTCTTAAACCTCCTATAATTTTTCGAGCTATTAGCCCTCCAGCTGAGTTATCCAGTCACTAATTTCAGGGAGCTCAGTGGTCATGTAATCTTTTACAAAAGTGTCTCCAATTTCTCTTAAGAGTTTAACAGAAGTCGGGTGGAGCATCATAAAGATATCGACACCATTGAGCATCATAGTGAGTCCGGTTACAATTTCCCAGATAGGTCCCCGGTAATCAGTTGGTCCCCATTCTTCTTTTTTCATCCAAGCTTCTCTGGAACCCCATGCATTAGTGGTACCCGACGACATTGGCATTTGCAGGTCAGTATCTCCTTTAAGAGCTGCTAATCTGGTTCTGGTCATTATATCAATAGAAAACTCAATACCATAACCCAGAGCACAAGTAGTTGGATCCATAACAATGTCGTTGTGAGTTAAACCTTCTTTCAGGAGGTAACGATTAAGTGTTTTTTGCATATTCACATCAGTTATTGACCAAGACAAAACCGCGTGATCATTATCTACAGCAGCTTTAGCTACTTTTCTGTAATCAAGATCAAGATTTGCTGATGCTAAAAGACATCGTTCGCCCTGAGCCGCTTCAGCGGCAGCTTCTAGAACTAAAGGATCTTTTACAGGATCTCCAGAAGCCCCGATAACCAGAGGCACATCCACTGCTTGTAAAACTTCTTCTACAGCTTGAGCTCCTTCCCGAGGAGTTTTGTCCATAACTTTAGGACCGGTCCCAATCAGGTGCATGGTGACCATGTTTGCACCAAATTCTTTTACTGCTTTTTTGGCCCATTCACCAGGACTTTCCATTACATCACTGAAATGTTCCCGTATAGGCCTTGGAAGACCCGGCATAGGAATATCAAAAACATCAAAGGTTACTACTGGAGGATTGGGCTGCGGTTCTTCAAATCTGTAAAGTGCCTGTTGACCTCCTAGATAAACTGGCGTTCTGCTGCCTTTTCCTAATTGAACTTCGGCCACCTTTCCAGGGTAGTCTTGTATAGGCGGTTTAAATTCTTCCATGGCCATTATTTCGGTTGCAATAGCTTTTTCTGTTGTTACTGCCTTCTGAACAGCTTGCTGGATGGCTGGCATTAGATGTAGCTCAAGCTCATCAAAATCCATTCTAAATTCGTTTATTTCTATAGATTTTGTATTTTCAAGCAGTTTAAGAAGTTGCGTCATTTTATCCATAAACCCACATCCTCTTCGATTATTTTTAATTAATTTAATTATTTTAATGAAATTTAATTTAGAATATTTTGTAAAATATTTGATCTCAATAATAACTGATTAGTAAAAACCAATTAATGGAATTTTAAAATCTTTTCGACAATTTTGGTAAGTTCTTTTACAGAAACAGCATCCGAGGGTAACTCGATCAAAGGCCTTCCTTCCATGTCGTATTCTGAAACCACAGAATCCTCATAAATTAGCCCACCTAATTCCAGGCCAGTTGCTTCGGCTTTTTCACGAAGATTCTTTCCATCTTCGATTTTAACCCGGTTTAGTATGAGGAAAAGCTTTTTGAAATTTATTTCCAGCTCTTTGGCCAGTTCTCCAATTCTCTGAGCGGTTAATATACCCCGGTAAGAAGGATCAGTTACCACCAACATCACATCCACATTTTGGGTTGTTCTACGGCTTAAATGTTCTAATCCCGCTTCAGTATCTATGACAATGAAGTCATAGTTAGAAGAAATAGTTTCAATGATTTTTCGCAGCATGTTATTAACTGCACAGTAACACCCACTTCCCTCAGGCCTTCCCATAACCAGCAAATCAAATTCAGGGGTTTCGACCACAGATTCCATTATTTTATAGTCTAGAATATCCCACTTGTTGGCACTAGAAGGTATGTTACCTGAAGCAGTGTCCTTTTTTAATTCTTCTCTAACATCACCGACAGTTTTAAGAACATCAATTCCTAAAGCTTCCGGTAGATTGGAGTCCGGGTCTGCATCAATGGCCAAGATATCCTTGCCTGTTTTGGATAATAAATTTATCAGGGCCGATGAAACCATTGTTTTTCCAGTTCCGCCTTTTCCACTTACTGCAATTATCAATGCATCACACCATTTATCGATTTTAGTTTATCATATTAAACATATGATTGATTACAAATAGAGTTCAAATGTATTAGTTTTAATATAAAATTAAAAATAAGGTGAAAACCTCATTTTTTCTTGATAATAACCTTTTCAGCATATATTTTAGCATTTTTAAAGATTATTTTAACTCCACCAGATGCTGGAATAGCAAATTCTGGAGCCATCATTACCGGAGCCATTCCAGGTTCTCCAAATTCACTTTCATCTACTTTAATCTCTTCGATTTCTTCGATTTCCTCAGATTCCTCAGCAGCTTCTAATTTGGCCTGTTTGATTCGCTCCATTACGGGGTGCTCCGCTTCACGTATGAATTTCCGGATTTCTTTAATGCTATTGGCATCTTCTTCAGTAGGTATTTTATCCCTAAGTTCTTCAGGTATGAATTCCATTACAGATTCTTTAATCTCCTTAGGCATCCATATAACTCTACCATAACCACCATCCGCTTTTAAAAATTTAGGAGATCTCATATATTCCAGGCTTAATCCCGTGAAACCCTCTACCTGTTTTCCGCCAGAACACTGACCGGCCATAGCAGAGAAAGGAATTCCCAGAGGAGTTTCTCCTTTAAAGTCACGGTTTACAAGACCTATACGGTCTAATTCAGGAATGTAAAAAGCAACCGCTTCGAAACAGCCACAGGATGTATGAGGATAACCAAATACACTATGTATGTAAACTCTATCTGTCATCCCCTGAGATTTTTCTGCAATGGCCGCATTAACATTTACATACTCACCTTTCTCAGCATCCAGAACTTCACCTTTTTCTATTTCAAATATTGGTCCTTCTGGGTCAATTTTTGCTGCGGCACGGCAATCAAACCAGTTTATAGCGCCGCAAAGTGCGGTCCGGTCCGGGGTGACTACACACATGTGTGATGGAGCAAATGATTGGCACATTAAGCATCCATAGAAAACATCTACATCTTCATCAGAAAGTTCTCTGGCCCTTTCATCCCGTATAGTGTATTGTTCTTTGGCCATTTCCAGAAACTCTGAGACTTCAGCTTCTTGCGTAAGAACGGTAATGGCAATAGATTCAATAATTGGGAATTCTTCTTTAAATAGAACTGAAAGTGCTTTAGCTAGATGTTCTAATTTAAATCCAGCTTCCAACGCTTCTGTACTGATTCGACACCAGATTTGATCCCTCTGGTTCAAGTGCATGAAACCCTTGACATAGTTACAGAGTTCGTGCACTCTTCTTTCAATTACACTTTCCAGTTCTTTTTCTAGCTTTTCGCCCTGAATGTCGATCTTTAATCCAAAAGGATATATTTCTCCTTGGGTCATTTCGCTTATTTCAGGACCAATAACTGAAACTTTTCCGTCTTCAACACTTTCTTGAACTTGAACCAGTTCTGCACCGATAGATTTAGGACCTGCAAGTTCTACGAACATATTTGCAGCCCTTATCCTTTCACCTTCGTACATAGGACTTACGTCAACAGGTATATCTTCAAACATTGAATTCCTCCATGAATAATACGCCTAAATTTATAATAAGTCTAATTCACCAATTATTCATTATTAATTTCTAATAGATATAAAAGTTTAATTGGATTTAATTAGATTTTAAACATTCATTATTGAAATAATATTATTATATTAATCAGATTTCATTTTCTCCAGATATTTCAACCATTCATCATCATTCATATTCGGAAAAGACGCATCTGCATTAGAATGGAAAAACTTGCAAATGGTAAGAGTTTTAAGATGAGGAGCAAAATGTTTCAAGGTAGATAATCCCTGGGAAGCAATATAATATATACATCCGATAAACATTACCAAATCATGCTGGCCTTCTCCTTTTATACCCTTCCAGTCAGGATCTTTAAGTAAATTAACAATTTCCACCACACCATATCGTGTAGTTTTAATTCCCCTATCTCCAAATGTTTTGTAAGCGTCACCAGTAGTTACTATAGGTAGGTCCCAGTGCTCAGAAATATCCATTGTCAATTTCATGATAGGATCGCCGGTTACCAGAGGACCTATTACAAATAGGGGCCTTTTAGCTTTTTTAAGCATCATTTTTGCTGTTTCTGGAGTGACTAGCATGGCCTGCTTAGGACCCGCTATCACTGTGGGTTGCCAGGGAATTATTCTCTCATTCATAAAATCACCCTTAATGTCCTTAAATTAAAATTTTAAGTTACAAGCTCATTATTTACAACTGTATTATAATAATATAAAAAATAGTCATCCATCACAATTAAAATATTTTATAAAAAAATTATAAAATATAATGGATTTTAGTTAAGACTATTTTCCATTAGCTTTTTTCTTTGGTTCTTCTTTGAAATCTCTGATGGATGGTTCTTGAGGAATTGCTCGCGGTTCCCATCCTTTTTCTTCTAAAATATCCATTACATCTTTTTTATAAGTTATAGGTATGTCTTTTTGGACTCTGACAAACTTATAAACGTCTTCCGGAATGGTACCAAAGTACTTCTTATGAAGATCTATGTAGTGGTTTAGTTTGAGTTGTCTTCCTTTTGAAGTATCATTAGGCCTTATGCAAAGCTTTGCAATTTCAACTGTAGCTTCTTCACGGTTTTCAGCAGCATATAATAAATGCTCAGGAGCCGGTTCACCATTAACCACATTTCCAGTCCTCATATCATTTAATTGCCAGGTTTCTTCCTTATCGGTTCTTCCCAGGTAGAGCCTTCGGTATTTAGTTCCATGTGGCCCTAATACGACTGGTATTCCCCAACGATTGACACCCGTGGCTATAGCGGCAGCTTTTTGGGAATAAGCTCCCCAAGCCACTCCACATGCACCTACTCTGTTTAAGATGTAATCAGAAATTTCCTCAAAATTTCCTTCCAGAGGTTTCTTGGCGAAGATATTGGCAATTTTTATACATGCTCCAGGTATGTGGGCATTAGAAACACAGGAACCAACATTTACCAGGCCCTTGGCATCAAAATCGCCACTGTATTTTTCATAAAGGGTGTTACCTTCCTCATCCCGGTATTCACCGATAGTCATGGCCCCACATCCACTGGTAACCACTATGTAATTACGTTCCAGAAACTCTTTGGCCATTTTAGCCACATCTTGGGCCCCTTCAGGATAGTTAGTACATCCAACAAATGCTATTACACCCGGAATATCTCCTAGAACAATAGGAGCACCAACTTTTCGTATTTCAACGTCTTGAATTGGGCCTCTTCCTGCTCGCATATTGAATCTTTGTTCCTTGAGCTTGTTTTCCCCTATTTTAGCCATCATGGACATTATCGGAATATCACGTTCACATTCCTGCTCGCATCTACCACAAGTGTAACATACGTCATTATCATATAATGCTTCCATTTTAGAGAAGTCCCCTTCACTAGCACCCATTACAGCTTCCATTATAGGTATGCTGTTGGGACAAACCCTAGTACACCATCCACATTCAGTACATTCCTTGGCCAATTCCTGAATTTCATCCATATCTGGAAGCAGTTTGAGCATTCCTCGATCATCTGCTATTTGCATAGCTACCTTAGTGGCCACTTCGCCCACTTTATCTGAATTAAGGATTAGTGCCCCTTCAATTTGATTGTTAATTAACTGAGCGACGATTTTATCAGCATCTTCGTCAGTGAGATTAGGTAGTCCAAGACACATTTTATCTGTAGTGGCTATTACCTTGGCCTGATTATTCTTAGCTTCTTCTAAGACATCAGTGCGTATACACTGCTCGTCCACTACAATAACATCGGCTACTCCACTTCTAATGAATTTTAATTGTTTAGAAATAGGTCCTATGACTTTAGCGTGCTGGTTGTAACGAGTTATGTCTATAGCAGCACAACAGATACCACAAACTTCCACGTTGTCTTCCAATCCTTCTTCTTCCACATAATCAATTACTCCAGCTCCAGAGGAAACATTGTGTCCGATACATAAAACTATTGGCTTGTCCCTATCCACAGTTCCCATACCCATTTCTACAAGAGGAGCATTTTCATCCCCTTTAGGCATGTCAAGGGCCACTATTTGAGCAATATCACCTATTTCTTTTCCTAAGTTATCCATTAGTCCAGCATGTAGAGCTTTTGATTCGAAATCTACACTGCTTCCTTCCTGGCCAGTGTGACAAGCAGATAGCAAGTGTAAGTTTTGCTCTTCCATGTAATCCATGGCTTCTCTTAGATCACCAAGAGTTTTAGGTGCTTTACCAATTAGAGTCCTTATTATCGGTGCTTCAATATCGATGTTCATTCCCAGATCTATAGGGAAATCATTACCTTTTTTCTCTATAAGGTGCTCTAATAAGTGTCTGGCGTGAGCCGAGTGAGCTGCGGCCCCAATACAACAAGCAAGTAAAACCATACGGGCCTGTTGGGCTTTAATATCAATTCCACATGCGCCTTTTTTACCTGCAGTTAAGTCACATTTACCATAGGTACACAGACAACACATATCACAGAATGGTGCGTAAAATGGCTCATATCTCTCCATTAACTTCATGTCCCATTCCCTAAGGTCAGTTACATGAGGTTTAGGAGTTGGTCCCATTTCTACAGGCTCACCAGATTCTCCGCTTACTTCATCTTGGACAATATCTCCAATGGAGATTTTAATATCTTTAGATTTCCAGAAATCCTCTTTAAAGTCTTTAGGTGCCACAATTATCACCAGTTTAATCCAGTTAATATCACTAATACGTTCGAATTCAATTATATTATATTAAATTAATTATTAATGATTTATAATGATATTTTTGAATTTAGTATCTAAACATATAAAGTTTTTGTATTAAAATTTTGATAAAAAGATAAGATTGAGTAATAAATTCAGAAGATTATTTTACTAAAAAAAATAATGATTAAGCGAGTTATAATCTTATAAATATAATCATATTAATTATATCTACATATTATTAATTAACTTTATTGATTATATAAACAAAATATATATTTTTTCTAGAAATCCATTTTGAATTTCAGGCCCGCCCAGTTTTTATTAATATTTCTACTTAAAAATAAGTTTTAGTAATAAAAATGTAATAAAATCTACAATTAAAATAAAGAATTCGTAATACACACTATAACATTTATAAGATATAAATTCGAAGAAGATATTGTGTTAAGGGGCCTAATAAAAGTTTTAGGAGTATTAATTTATTTATAAATGAAATAGAAAATAGTATTACTCTTTTAAAACAGATATACAGATTAAATGGCTCTTTAATATTGATAAAAGGAGGCGAAAATTTGCATATACCTGATGGTTTCTTGCCTTTAGGGCAAGCAGCTATATATTATATTATTACAATAATTGCGTTGTACTTTGCTCTCAACTGGGCAAAAGAAAATCTTGATGAAAAACGTGTTCCATTAATGGCAGTTTTAGCAGCATTTATATTTGCTATTCAAGCAATGAATATCCCTATCCCTTGGGGGACCAGTGGACATATGCTGGGAGCAGCCCTAGTTGCAATCGTATTCGGTAGCCCCTGGGCAGCAGTCCTTGTTCTAGCAGTAGTACTAACTGTACAAGGATTTTTCTTTGGAGACGGAGGAATTACTGCTTTAGGTGCTAATATAACTGCAATGGGCCTAATTGCCGGTTTCACTGGATTTGGGGTGTTTAAAGCTCTGAAAAACTTAAACCGCTGGGTAGCCATATTCATTGCCGGATGGGCATCTACATTTGTGGCTGCAATTTCAATTACTTTAATGTTAGCAGCTGCTGGAACCTTCCCACTAGATATGGGCCTAATATTTATGGGCACATATCATGCAGTGATAGGTGTTGCCGAAGGACTAATAACAGTTGTAGCTATTTTAGCAATACAAAATGTTAGACCTGATTTACTACCTTGGAATAAAGCTAAATCCTCGCCAGAGGTGGAAAAATGAACGATAAAGACAAAAAATTTGTTATGGGTGGTTTAATTGTAGCCATCATAATAGCAATTCTGGCACCTTTTTTAGCTTCTGCAAATCCTGACGGACTAGAAAGTGCTGCAGAAAAGGTTTTGCTTGTTGAAGAAGTAGAACCTATGTTTGAAGCACCACTACCCGACTATTTAGTACCTGCTTTAGGAGAATCTCCATTAGGAGGAGTTATTTCCATTGTTCTAGGAACTATTATAGCTTTCCTGGCCATGGTTGGTTTAGCTACTACTGCTAGATGGTTTAAATCCGAAAGCAATGGTAATTAAAAAAAGAAAAAGGTTAAATAGATAAAACAAATAGTTGATAGGGAGTAATCCCTATCTATTTTAAATATTAAATAAATTATTACTAATTTTATTTATATATAATTTGGAGACAAAAAATGGGAATAGCTGATTCAATTTATCTAATTGAAAGAGAATCCATGAAAGAAAGCATCCTTCATTCACTGGATGGGCGAATTAAACTAATATTATTAACACTTATAATAGTTTATGCAGTTTTTAGTACCCAAATTATAGTTTTAGTAGCTTTGGAAGCTTATTTAATATTATTGATTTATCTATCAAAAATCTCATTCAAAACAGCTTTTAAAAGAATTTTGATACTTCTCCCATTTAGTATTTTTATCATAGCTTTTCAGCCATTTATACGCCCAGGAGAAGTTATATACATATTACCTTTTGGAATTAATATCACTTATCAAGGCTTGATGTTCGCAGCCTTGCTTTTTTCTCGAATTATTGTGACTTTAACATCAATCATATTATTATCTTCTATAAGCCCTATGCAAGAAGTTGTTCATTCATTCCGAAAATTAGGGATGCCCCGAGACTTTTCCATGATATTAAGTCTCATGATAAGATTTATATTCCTATTTTATGATGAGTTAAAAAAGATTACCAATGCTCAAACCTCACGAAACTTCGATATTTTTAATAAAAAAACCAGTTACAGATGGAGATTAAAACAGCTTGGTTTCACCATTATGATGATGTTTTTAAGATCCTATGAACGAGGCGAAAGCATTTACTTAAGTATGTTAAGTCGGGGATACTCAGATAAATCACAATTATATTCTAGTTTAAATAAAAAAATTGGCAAGCCAGAATATCTCTTTGTAGCAACCACTCTACTGCTGGTGGTAACTCTACAGTTTTTGTCAGTATTTATCTTTCCTCAAATAGGATTGGTAGGAGCATATATTAAGTAAGTGATTTGAATTCTAATACTATTTATTTGAAACTAAAAATTTAAGCTTACTTGTCCTATAGCATACATTCGTAATATAAATATAAGAATGCGATAGGGCCTCCGTCCTTTTTTTCTAGTGTTACTAAAAAATCAGCCCTTTTATAATTTTAATGGTCTTTCAGAGCCTCATGAAACAGATAATTATCATAATTACTTCATTTAGTAACCACCGAAAAATGCCGGTTTTGCATGCTGGATGACAACCTATATTACTCAGGTGCTGGAAGACAAAAAATAATATGTTTTGATTTAAATCTTAGGCTCTAATCTCTTTATCATGAAGGCCATGAATCCTACAATCAAAGGGAAAAAGAACAGATACATTATAATTAAGGCTATTGGTGGCAAAAGTTCCCCTCCCATCACAGTAGATGCTGCCAGCAACATTATCATGAGTATAACAGGGCCTAAAATTGCCACAAACATGTATATCATGGTGAATGAATTTAGTTTTTGAGCATAGTCCTTTAATTTCATTCTCATTTCATAGGCAATATCATCTGCAATAACATTTAAAGTTTTGGCCAGATCCCCACCACTGCTCAAAGTCCGGGTTATCTGATAAATAGCCCTTTTCATCCCATCGGAGCCAACTCGTTCACTCATGTCCATGAGAGCATTTTCTGTAGTTTCACCATACTTAATTTCTTCTAAGGTTCGGGCAAACTCCTCAGAAAGTGAGCCATATCCAGACATAGCAACTGAACGCATACTATCATGAAGTCCCAGGCCCGCCCTCAATTCCGTGGCCATTTGTCTTAAAGCATAAGGTAATTCTCTGGAAGCCTCAGCCGAACGTCCTCCTTTTTGAAGATTAGGTAAGAAAATTAGTACCATGGCCACTAAAAAAATAACTAACATTAGTGCTAGTCCTATCTCTATTCCAAAGCCAAGAACTATCATGATTCCCATTACAATTAATCCAGAAGTCAATCCAAGGCCAATAATTAACTTAGGATCCAGGCCTTCCTTTTCTTCATCTTTAAGAAGTTCTTCCAATGAAGCCTTTTGAAAAGATTCATTTTTTATTTTATCTTCTTTAGGTTTTTTCTTATCGACTTTATCAGATTCTATAAGTCCTTTAAATACATCAATTTCCTCAGGACTCATTTTCATCCTTTTAATGATTTTGGAAGATGTTTCGCGAGTTTTAAATTTAGATGGTGATGAAAGTGTTTGTTCATCTTTATCTGTTTTTTCAGGTTTCGAATCAGGTTTCGAATTTCTACCAGTCCTTATAGCACCCATACTCGATCTAACACCACCTAATTTACTGTTTATTCCTCCTAATTTAGTTACAGGAACTTGAACCCCTTCTCCGACTTTTTTACTTGAATCAATAGTAAATCCACCAATTTTATCGAAGATATCCTTTAAGCTAGCCATAATAATCACCTGTTATGAAGGAGTACATACTTAGTCAATTCCACTTAGTCAATTCCTTAAATCTGATTTATTGAAATATTGTTATTATAGAACTCTCTCCAGTAGTTCATCAGAATCTTTATAATAATCATTTATAAATTGTCCAACCTCATCTATGCCCCGGATATTTTTATCTGCCATGTATTCTAAAATTAGTCTCCTCTTTTCGATTTCTTCCTCAACTTCAGTTATACTTACACCCCTAAGTTCAGAAAGTGCTCTAAGAGTTTGACTGGCAATTCCAACATATTCTACTTTATCAGTAACATTATTCCATTCAAATACCCGGTTAAGTTGAACATTACCTTCTTCCATACCTACTACTTCAGCAACTTCAGTTATTCTTCTTATAGACCCTCCTTCAGGACGGTACATACGATTTTGCATTATAATAAAGTCTAAAGCAGGTATCATAATATTAGGAACACTCATAGGCGGATTTACAAGCCGAGTAATAGTTTCTCTGGCAGTATTGGAGTGAAGTGTACCAAAACCAGAGTGCCCTGTATTTAAAGCCGTGAAGAGAGTAATTGCTTCACTACCCCTTACTTCCCCCACAATAACCCTATCCGGTCTCTGCCTAAGAGAATTTTTTACCAGAGTATCCATATCAAGCTCACCAGACCCTTCAATATTCGGAGGCCTAGTTTCCATTCTTAAAACGTGAGTGTGAGGTAGTTGAAGTTCCAGAGTATCTTCAATAGTAATTATTCTTTCTCTAGGAGGTACAAATGAAGTTACTGTGTTTAAAGTTGTGGTTTTACCAGAACCCGTACCACCAGCAATAATTGCATTACAAGGTTTTACACCAAGCCCATCCACACAAACCCACATAAAAGCAGCCAGATGAGATGACATGGTCTTAAAATTAATTAGATCAATTACAGTTAAAGGATCTTTTCTGAATTTACGTATTGTAAGGCTGGAACCGTCTGCAGAAACTGGAGGAATTGTAGCATTCACCCTTGAACCATCAGGCAGACGAGCATCCAAAATAGGGGTCTGCTGGTCAATTCTACGATTAACTTGACGAGCTATAACATCAATAAGTGCCCTAATGTCTTTGTCATTATCAAAAACGACATTAGTAACCATCATCCCAATTTTTCGGTGATAAACAAATACTGGCCGGTTTATACCAATAACCATTATCTCTTCCAAATCATCGTCTTTAATTAAAGAATCAAGTTCCCCATACCCCAACATTTCCTGAGAGATTTGAGCCGAAAGTTTATCAATATTACGGACTCCCTTCATCCTCAAAAATTCTTTAACTTCATTAATAAAGCTTGATTCATCAATTTTAAAATCTTCGCCCTTAGAAACCGCGACTTCAACCAGTTTTTCCCTTATTTCATTAAGAAGCTGTTTTTCACTATCTGAAAATTTAGGAACACTAACATTATATTCTGGTATTAAATCCTCTTCAATAATTTCAGCCCGAGAATTATCTGTAGTTTTCTTGATAATTTTTTGAGATTTAACAGGTTTTTGCATTATTTTTTCAATATTAAATGCATCATTCTCCTCTTCTTCCTCTTCCTCAACCTCTTCTTCCTCTAAAAATTCCTGAAAACTTTTTGGTTCTTCCTTTGGAATAATAGGTTCATCAAGTTTAACTTCGGGATTAGTATCCTCAAAATCTTCTTTTTCCGTGTTTTCATCATAATCTTCAGAACCAAATTCACCTAAAAGGTCCTTCAGAATATCTTTCCGTTTCTGCTTCATAAAACTCAAATATTTAATATGGATTAACCCATATTTAAGCATATGGAATTAAAATGTTTAATATATGTTAGTAATTAATTGTTTTTTGCATAATTTTTAACACAATGGCCATTATCTCAATTTTTACAATAATAAAAAGAAATAGCGTTTTTTTAATCAACTCATTATGTATTTTGATCATAGATTCCATCTAGTTCATCTCAACTATCTGAAATATCATATTTCTCCAGATTCATTTATAAAAAAACTTATAGAAGATTTAATAATTGTTTGTATAATGGAATTAAAATGCAAGTGCGGAAGTACCTGCATAAGGACTGCTGAGGAAATATTGATCCAAAACAAAGAAGCATTTAATCCATGCCAACAATGCGAAACAATACCCTTAAAAAAATTTTCACCACTTTCAGAGCAAATAAACCTAAATATCATTGATTCCCAGTTTGAAAGATGTTCTTGCGGAAAAAGACATCTTGACATAACTGTAGCTCACGTATTAAAACTAATGGTCGACGAAGATCTTCAAAATGAACTTTCTACCCTAAGAAACACTTGTGTACCACTGATAACACCGGCTTATCCACTTCAAGCCATTCCTTATCTGGGAGATAAATCTCTGATTGTACTTTCACCAAAAATGAATCAGCAATGCGCTGAAAGGATACTGGAAGAAATTCCAGAAGTCAAAGCTGTTATTAAAGGCGAGACTAATAAAACCGTAGGTATAAAGGACTCATCCCACGAACCTCACGTATATGAAACCTTGGCCGGCTGTGATATGAGATGTGACATAATTAACACTCCTCAAGGACCAATATGTCTTCACAAAGATCAAAGTGAAATACATATTGAATTTCCAGCCCATAGATCCCCAAAGATAACCTCAACATCTCTTTTTATGAAAAAACATTGCATTGATTCTGATTTTACTGTTTTAGATGCTACTTCTGGCCCCGGGACTCTGGGAATTTTTTCTTTAATGTCTGGAGCAAGTAGAGTAGTTTTTAATGACCTTTGGAAACCGGCCACCAACATGACTGCTTTAAATCTGGAAGTTAATGGATTTAAAGTTGATTTTTTCGATGAAACATTAGAAAAATGTATGATAGCTCATGGTGAGCAGTTCGAAGTTTATAATTTAGATATAAGAGACTTAGGTTCAGTTTTAGATGAAAAATTTGATTTATGTATCATTGATCCATTTCCCGGAGTAAATTCTAAAGAATTTGTGGAATCTGCCAGTAAATTGGCCAGAAATATTTTGGTTATTGAATAAATTTTTGATTTTATTCAAATAATAATTATTAAAAGAATAATTTGGATATTTTTTTATTTCCTTTTTTATTTAATCAATTAATATCAATTATATTTTTAATTAAACATCTAAAATAAAAAATTAGTCTAATAAAAGAACTAAAATCAATTAAACATCCCAAAATATATCACAATGGCCGGAATAATCAATACACCCATTAAATGGGACTTGCTCACCCCTAAATAATGAGGTAAAAGTCCTAAAGCCGTGGCCGTGATAAAAACCAATCCCATAAATGGCAGAGATGCACCTTCCAAAATAGAAAATATTAATAAAATACCTATCATGAAGATTATAACTGCCTTAGAAAGTTTATTATAATTTATACCTTGCATATAATCACTGAACCAGTCCCCCAGTTTCAAACATAGTATTAAAGAAACTGAAACTGCAGTAAGTGAAGCAAATATGAAAAAAAGTAAATGATTAATGTTAAAATCCTGAATAAAATTAGAAATATAAACCGCTATGCCACTACGAGGATTACCAATCAAATATATGGCCACCAGAGAAAAAAGGGTGTCCGATGTGTTTACTCCACTTATTGCAGTTAAGAAACTTTCTGTATTTTCCTCCCCACCCCCGCCACTTAACTCCTGAGCAATTATACTGCCCTGGGCTGGGCCAAATCCAGGTAAAACTCCCAGAATAGTTCCCGCAATTCCTCCAGCCAGAACCCCTCTGAAAATCTGAGTATTAAAATGGAAATTATGAAATTTATTTTGATGTGGGAGAATTGATTTTTCATTTAAGCTATAAATTAAAGTGCTTACTCCAAAAAGGCCAGTGAACATACACATAAGAGATAAATTTGAAGATATGGGTGTTTGCAGCATGGTCCAGCCCATTATTCCTGATAAAATAAACAGGATAAATGACCAGGCCCTTGTTTTAATATCCTTACTGAGCCTTAAAATCATATAAATTGAGACCAGAACCAGGATTATCCATATGTAGGGCCTTATTATTTCATAAAGTGGGGGTAAAATCATTATAAAAAGTGGAAGTAAAAAAATAGTTACTAAAATGGCTCCAAAACCCCCTATAGCCACTAATCGAATAGCTTCTCGGGCACGGCCCTCCAGTACCATCTGATGGCCTGGCAAAATAGACAATGCTGTGCTTTCATCAGGCACTCCTAAGAGCATGGAAGGTATAAACTCTAAAAGTGCATGGGCTATGGCCAGGGATACTAAAAATACGCATAAAAATTCAATAGAAAATAAATTTAAAAGAAAAGCAGACGATGCAAATATAATGGCCCCCACAGTATTAACATGAATACCTGGAATCAGGCCAGTTATTGCACCGAATGAAATTCCTATAAAGCAAGCTATGATGAGATCAAAAATCGCCATCACCAACCATTTTAAAATAAAATTAATAAGTTAAAACTTAATTAACTTATAAAAAAAGGCCTTACATTAATCTTCGGACATCTGTAACTTCAATATTGCCTATGTCGTCCAGTTTAGAAAGGTTAGCTTCAACTTCTTCAGTACCGCCTTCACCGTCGTCCACAATAACTATTACATTTAAGGCCACCAGGCCAAAAGCAATAGGTTCTTCTTCAATTTTGTGTAATTCGGTTCCTTCAGGTATAGAAGCTTCAATATTCTTTTTAATATTTTCTAAATCTACTTCAGGACTTTCTGGCATTAATTTTATGGTAGCAACAACTTCTCCCATAATATAACCTCCAATTAAACTTCTTATTAAGTTTTATTTGTTAAGTTTTATTCAATCCACATTATAGTAATACTGATTTGCATTATTGTTATTACTAAATGTAATACTTTTTATATATAAATTTATGGTAAATAGAAAAATCAGTATTTCTGAATTCTAATGAATATGTCTTCAAATAATTCTTTTAAAAAAAGAGTCTATTCAAAAGAGTGAATTGAATGAAATTAAATTAGCCAATAAATCAAATTTAAGAGATTAAGAACAACTCAAGTTGAACTTAAGGTCCTTGAAATCCGCATTTGCATGTGTAGATATGTCCGAAAGTTCGGCATTTCTGACATCGGTAAATAATTTCTTCACACTCAGGACATTCAAACTTAA
>JAHFBZ010000023.1:0-9005 GCA_023249725.1 Methanobacteriaceae archaeon | reverse complement strand
AAGTTTCTACCAGAGGTATTTCCTGTTTACATGATGTACATTCTATTTTCTCCATTTAATCACCTCTAACTAGTGTGTATTGTGTATTGTCAACATCAACACAAGCATTAATTATAGAAAGAGTCCTCTCAGGGTACTTTCCATTTACAATATAACAATTAGACCCGAATTCTATTAAAAGCTCGCTCAATGATGTGTCAATTGATGTTTCACCAAAAGATAGTAGTTTTTTAGCACTTATTTCATTTATAAGTTTAGCATCTTTGGCAGATGGTATTCGGGTATATATACCATCTACATCTGTTGCTATTAAAAGTTTTGCTTGTAAAAGATGAGCAATGTAAAATGATATGGAATCTGAAGTAACATTCCAGGAATGTTCCAGAGGATCCAAATAGTGCATTAACCTAGAAGGAAGAAGTATGGGAATTTTATTCTCATTGGCGAGAGATTTAGCAGAATTTAAATCATATACTGCTTCAGCATCTGGAATTTTATCAGCAAGTAAGCGGCCAATAATGTCCATACACATAATAGCTGATTCGTGATTAGCTGTGGCTGAGAATTTCATTTGAGAATCATAATCTCGTATTTGGTTGGCAAAAGAGCCACCACCACATATTATCATTAATTTTTCTTCTGTTGATTCAGAAATGGCCTTAACCAGCTTTACTGCATTTTCAGGAAACAAACTTCCCCCAACTTTAACTATCCAATCCATGGTACTCACAATCGAATTATTTTAACATCAAAATTATATTTTTAATAATATTAAATTAATGAAATCTCAACTTAAAAATCTATATCTAAATTTAACCATTATTTTAAAAATAGCTATCATTATTATTAATAGTTTCAATGCAGATAAGCATAAAATAATATGTTTATTTAAATAGCTTGAGGTCTTGAGTAATCTTGTCTATTTTTTCATCATCATCTGGACCAATTCCTAAACATGTTACTGTGGAACTGGGAATCTCAGTATGGCCAGCATCACGAACCAAATAGTTAGGCAAATCTGCGGCCTTAACCAGTTCAAAAACTTCAAATAATTCTTGTAGTGAGTTAACTTTCACCACAACTTTTTTCTCTCCTTCAAATTCCCATTCTTTGATTTTACGTATATCTGCCTTTCTAAATGATCCTAAAGAACCGTGACAAGCTTGTGCAGCAATTTTGCCTCGGCCCATGTTGAGGTCACCCCTCATAATTATAACTTGTTTCATTTTTTCACCTTAAAAAAATCCAGGTTTTTCTATCTCACTATCTGATGATTATAGCATATTAATTTTTCATGTCAATGGCCAGTAGGTACAAAAAATTAACTAGAGAAATTTTGAGCCACCCCTACAAATAACTGAATTATCATGATGTCACCCATAGCCTCACATTATTTAGGTGAGTCACAATGGTGCTATTGGTCACAAACATGGCCATATCAACGATAAATTTAAATAGTATAGAGTATCAGATAAAACTGAGGTGATATTATGGCTGAATTACCTGTCGCACCAGTGGGACGTATCATAAAAAACGCCGGTGCACAACGAATCAGTGATGATGCAAGAGAAGCTTTAGCAAAAGCTTTAGAAGAAACGGGCGAAACACTAGCTTTGGAAGCTGTTAAATTAGCTAAACACGCTGGAAGAAAGACCGTTAAAGCATCAGACATAGAATTAGCTGTTAAAAAAATATAAGTTAATTCTATGAATCTTTTTTTTCTATTTTATTTTATTTTTTCTTGGAATTCGTTTTAAGACCATTATATCTATTTTTATAGGAATTTTATTTGTTTTTCTGGTTTGATTTCTCCTTGGGATCTACCTATGATTTTTATAGTTTTTTATGGATTGTTTACTAAAAAATAAGTTCTAAAAAAATTGATTTTGAAAAATCATGAATTTTACTAAATTTATCTCACCTCAAAAATTTATAATAAACATCAAATTAATTTATTATTTTAATCAAATATTTTAATGAACAAATATAAACAAATATATAATAGAAATAGTAGCATAATAATTCAAATATTATTTTAATAAATTCAAATAGATTTAAAAGGCTTATTTAATATAAATAAATATAATATTTTCTAAATTTAAGATTACAATTTAATTACAATTTAATTAAGTAAATTAAGCATTATAACAACTTAAAACATAAATTACGGTGATAAAGTGAGTAGAATTTCCATATTAGATCATGATCGATGCCAGCCCAAAAAATGCAATTATGCATGTATTGAATACTGTCCTGGAGTTAGGATGGAAGAAGACACCATTGTGATTGATGAGATAACAAAAAAACCATTAATTTCAGAAGAATTATGTTCCGGGTGCGGAATATGTACTAAAAGATGTCCCTTTGATGCAGTGGCCATCATAAACCTTCCAGAAGCCCTGGAAGATCCAATACACCGATATGGGCAGAATATGTTTGAGTTATTTGGCTTGCCCAACATAAGTGAAGGTTCTGTGGTGGGTATTTTAGGACCCAATGGAATTGGAAAATCTACTATTATCAGAATACTATCTGGAGAGCTGCAACCCAATTTAGGAAACTATGATGAAACAGTAACCTGGGAAGACATAATCCACTATTTTAAAGGCTCACAAATGCAGAGTTACTTTAATAAGCTATCAAATAAAGAGTTAAAAGTAGTCCACAAGCCACAAATGGTAGATATGCTGCCCAAATACGTGAAAGGAGAAGTTAAAAACCTCCTAGATCGAGTGGATGAACGAGGACAGATGGATAATGTGATGGAAACTCTAGATATTAGGCCTATTTTAAACCGGGAAATATCTAAATTAAGTGGTGGAGAATTACAGCGAGTGGCCATTGCTGCTGCCGTTTTAAAAGACGCGGATTTCTATTATTTTGATGAACCAACCTCCTGGCTAGATGTTAGACAGCGTTTAAATGCCGTAAAAGTAATAAGAGAACTGGCTGAAGAAGGAAGATCCGTGATGGTAATTGAGCACGATTTAGCTGCTTTAGATGCTATATCTGATTATGTTCATGTTTTATATGGTAAAGCTGGTGGTTATGGAGTAGTTTCTCAAATGCGCGGAGTGAGAGTAGGTATAAATGCATATATAAATGGTTTCCTTCGGGAAGAAAATGTTAGATTCCGAAAGCATCCCATATTATTCCAGATTAGGCCACCAACTCCTGAAGAGGAAGGAGAAGTTTTAACCGAATATTCCCCCTTGAAAAAGTCATTTGATGGCTTTAAATTAGAATCAGAAGAAGGTAAAATATATCACAATGAGATTGTGACTGCTTTTGGACCTAATGGTATAGGAAAAACAACTTTTGCCAAAATACTGGCTGAAGTGGAAAAACCAGATGAAGGAAAGATTAAAAATAAGGTAACCATATCCTACAAGCCCCAGTATCTATCCTCAGGTTTTGAAGGAAGTGTTCAGGACTTTTTATACACCCATGCCCCCACCTATGGTACCAATATTTTCAAAACGGAAATTTTGAGGCCTTTTTCTTTAGAAGAAATTATTGATAAACAGGTTGAAGATTTAAGTGGTGGAGAACTGCAGAGACTGGCCATAGCCGTGACTTTGACCACTCAAGCTGAAGTTTATCTTTTTGACGAACCAACTGCATTTTTAGATGTGGAACAGAGGTTAATTGCATCTAGAACCATTCGAAAAATTGTGGAAAGTCGAAATGCAGCATCCATAATAGTTGATCACGACATAGTTTTCATAGATTATATATCTGATCGGGCCATGGTATTCCATGGTAAGCCCGGTGTGGAAGGTTATGCTACCAGTCCTGCCGCACTTAGAGACTCTATGAATCGTTTCCTTTCTGATGTAGGAATTACTTTCCGACGGGACAAAGAGACTAAAAGGCCCCGGGTCAATAAATACGACAGTTTCCTGGATCGTAAACAAAAAGAAATTGGGGAATATTACTACTTAAAAGATGAATAAAATCTATAAACTAAATTCTATGAATTTTTCTTTAATTTTTTTAGTTTTTAAATTTCTTTTTTAGTTCATTTTTATATTATCCTTTTTTTATTTTCTTTATATTTTCAAGCATTAGAATAGTTATTAAAGAAAAAGTAGGAATAAAAATTAAATAAATATCAAATAGAATATTGTAAACCCATTAATGAAAAAAATAGGATTTAATATAAAGAATTAAATTAAAAAAATAATTAAATAGGCCTTAAAACATCAACGGCCTCTAAAAATTTTTCTGCAAATATTTTAACATGTTCTTCTGGAACAGAAAAGCTGACACGAATATATCTATCTCCAAAAAGTTTACTGGTATAACTACCTTGCCTAATGAAAACTTTATTTTCCAGAAGATAGTCAGTCATTGCCTGAGGATCAATTCCAGTATCCTTAAGGTCAATGGCCAGCATATTACCATCCGAAGGATAAACTGGTATAAATGCTCCTTCTACCTTATCCACCACATCTTTTATGATTTTCTGATTGTTGCGAGTTGTATCACAAATATGATCAATCCACTGATCTTTGGATTTTAAAGCCGCAATGGCGCCTGTCTGGGATAGAACATTAGTTCCCAGATCATTTATTACAATACTCCTTACTGATTTCATAATTTCTGGAAGGCCTATTGTAGCTCCAATTCTAAGTCCAGCCATTCCAAAAATTTTAGAGAAACTATAAATCGTAATTGTATGCTCAGGAGCATAATTAGCAGCTAAATGATGATCTCTTGCAAAGTCTCGATAGGTTATATCATGCAAAAGATAAATATCGTTCTCAGTCGCAATTTTAGCAAACTCTTCCATTTCTTCTTTAGTGTAGCAGGATCCTAATGGGTTTAAAGGGTCTATGAGAGAAATAAGTTTAGTATTTTCATCCATATATTCCCTTACAAGTTTAGGAGTGAGTTTATAACCACATTCTTCATTGTAAATAGGTACTGATATAACGCTATGACTAAATCTACTGGCAAAGTTATCTATTATTAAATAACCCGGATCACAAGTTATAGCATTATTTTGAGGTTCCAAAACATCATTAATGCACAGGTGAAGTGATTCTGTTCCACCGGCAGTAATGAGAATTTCAAATTTCTCTCCCAATCCCAGATCTTCCAATACTAATTTTTTAAGCTCTGGAAACCCTTCTGGCGGAGGGTACTTGCAGTATTCTCTACTATTAACACAAGATATCATGGCATCCATGATTTCTGTATCTTCATGAAGATGGTTGGTGTTTTGACCCATCCATATCATTTCTTTATCTTTAAAAACGTGATCAAAAAAGTCATTTGCAGTTTTAAAGCCCTTAGGTGCAACTCTTGCAGCCTTGGCGTACGTTTTCGGAGAAATCATGTTTTATCACATCATTAAAGTGCATTATTTTCATTTAACAATAGCCACTTCAAAAGATTATATATATTAAATTATATTTTTATTAAATTTTATCCAATCCAAAATAGCATATTTCATCTTATCACTAATATATCCTTAATTGATAAACTTATTTTATATATTTTTTTATATAGGATACAATTCTAGATAAAATTAAGCTGGAATTTAGATTCTAATAATAATCTATTATAATATTGCACATTACTATTTATAAACATTAACCGTTAAATCAAAGCTATTTAACATGAAAATTAGTGTTATTAAATTATATTTAAGAAAATTATAAAATTAAAAAATGTTTATAGAATCTTTAATGTTAATTTTAAGTTACTGACAATATTAATTAATCAAATCAAAAAATGAATTTATCTTTTAATTTATTAATTACCCAGTCCCCTCTCCACAATTCTAAATCTAGTCTTAATACCTTCAGCTTTGCTCTTATGTCTTTTTAATGTAGCACATCTCTCCCCAATAATGTCTCCTTTTTCTAATTCCACGATTATTTTGCTCCAGTACTTTAATATTGTACCACCCACCGGTTCCACAACCCCATTACCATCTTCATCAATAACCGAGTAAATTTGGTTAGTTAGTACTACAGCTAAGTCATTTCTTCGAGCCAGTCGGGATAGCAATGACATTTGGATTCCTAAATCTCGATTTAATTTGGAAGAGTTACCATCTTTCAATCTATAAAGTGCCACTGCTGAATCAAGAATAATTAAGTCAATTTTTTCGCCCTTTGTGTCAATTAAAGCACTAATTCTTCTTAAAACTTCGTCCTGTTCTGGAAAAGAAGTAGGCTCAAAAACAATTATTTGGCCAGCAATTTTATCAAAATCAACACCAGCAATCTGTTTTATTCTATCAATGGATATTCCACCTTCCGTATCCACATAAATAACTTTTCCTCTATTTTGAGCGCAGCGAACTGCTAAATTAAGAGCAATATTAGTTTTTCCAGACCCAGGTGGGCCGTAAAACTGAGTTAAAGTTCCTTTTTCCACACCACCATCAAGTAAATTATCAATTGAGCAAGTAGTAGGGATTTTAGAAGCTTTTTTAAGATTAGCTAGTACTTTCATTGATTTCCTCAAAAATTTATTTCCAGTGATATTTATACAATATAATAATAAATTTATTCTCAAAAACACATTCCAATAGTTTGACTAAATAATTGATTATTAAACTAATTAACACATATATTATCTCATCAAACTATATTAATTCAATTAAGTATTATTATTTAACTAGGCATTATTAATATAAATTTATTATTAATACAATATTTACCAATATTTTAATCAAATAAATCCGAACTAAATTTTCCAGACCCCTTCCTAAGAATAATTGGTGGATTTAAGGTGAAATCAATAACTGTTGAAGCTTTATCCACCTGGGATGGACCTGCATCAATCACCAAACCTAGTTCTGTATCAAGCTGTTCTAAAATTTCATCTACTGATTTTTTTGTTTCCTGACCCGAAATATTAGCACTAGTCGTAGTTATAGGGAATTTCTGAGATATTTTCTGGCAGATTTCACTATCCGGAATCCTTATACCAATAGTTTCACTCCCACCAGTTAATAATTCAGAAATGCAATCTTTTTTCTTCAAAATAATTGTAAAGGGCCCCGGCAATATTTTAGAGATAATAACCAATTTTTTAGAAGATATCTTGGCTACTTTAGGAATCCAATCAATATTAGAAACACATACGGAAATAGGTTTAGTAGTTGATCTTTTTTTAACCGAATATAATTCTTTTAAAGCATTTTCATCAAATATATTGGCTCCCAGACCATACAATGTGTCCGTTGGATATAATATAATTTTTCCACTTTTCATTAATCGAATTGATTCTTCAATTAAGTCATCTTCAATTTTTTGGGGGTTAATTTTAACAATTTTCATTTTATCCACAAATTTCTAAAATAATATCTATACAAAATATATATTAATTGAATTTATAAATTACCAGTATGCTTAATCATTTAAGGCCCCGTGTTAAAAAATTTATAGATCCTCTGGCCAAAAGAATTAATATCAATCCTAACTATTTAACTGTTTTAGGACTTTTAATAGCGCTAATGTCAGCATATATGTTTGCTATGGGTAATTTACTCTGGGGGGGGCTGTTCATAGCCCTTAGTGGATTTTTAGATATTATTGATGGTGCAGTGGCTCGTAATAACAATACCGCCACTAAATTTGGAGGATTTCTCGATTCGACCACTGACCGATTTTCAGATGCCATCATCATAATTGGAATAATATATGGTGGATTTGTAAATTGGATTTTTGGAATTCTGGCCCTTCATGCATCTTTGAGTGTAAGCTATGTTAGGGCACGAGCTGAAGTTGAAGGAATTCCTTGTGGAGTAGGAATTGCAGAAAGAGCTGAAAGAATGGTTATTTTAATGGCTGGAGCTTTCTTAGGTGCATTATTCAGTCCAAAAATAATGTCGGCAGCCATAATATTGATTATAGTTCTGGGTTATTTCACAGTTTTACAAAGAGTATATCATACCTGGAAATCTATGAAATAAATTACTTTAATGGTCATATTGTAGTAGGATAATTTTTTAAAGAAATTTTTTGGATAATAAATGTTTTAGAGGATTATTAATGGACTATAAAGAAAGAATTGAAATAGATATAGAAAAATTGGCCAAAAATTTAAAAGAAATTGAGTCTATAAAATTTAGTGAAAAGGAAAAAGAAGTTGTGGAAAGAGCAAAAAACTACGGTGATGACACCAGTTATTATGCAAAGAAAGAAGATTACATGACTGCTTTTGGATGCATAACCTACGCGCATGGCCTTATTGATTCCTTAAGATTAATCCATAACCTAATTTAGTAACCGTGCCTTGGAGAGATGACATTTAATTCCCAAGATAAAATTAAAAATGCATCACTTGACCTTAGATATTTACTTAATCAAAACTATCGCAAAAAAGTAGCCCTGAAATTTGTGGCCAATCACTACCTTCTGGATAAAAATTGCCGTAATTACTTGGCCCGTTCTGTTTTTTCTGATTCTGTATCTCAATCCCGGCAATCTAAGCTTGTTAATTTAGAGGATATTAAGGATATTATTCTCTTTTTAGATGGTTATAACATTATTATAACAGTTGAGAGTATTTTAAATAGTGATAAAGTTGTTTTAGCTGACGACGGCATTATAAGAGATACTCAGGCCGTTTTTGGAAAATATAAATTTAGAGAAATTACTATTTCTGCACTATCTTTAATTTTTGAGGGTATATCCATTCACCGTCCTAAATATATAGAATTCTACTTGGACAAACAAGTTAGTTTTAGTGGAAAGCTGGCCCAGGAAATAGAGGCTATGATGAAAAACTATGATTTAAATGGAAGGACTATTTTATCAAACAATGTAGACTACCATCTTGTAAAAGAATGTAGTAAGTCCATCTGTATCATGGGTACAAGTGACGGAGTTATTATAGATAAAGTAGAAAAAGTAGTAGATATTCCACATTTCATTTTAAAGAATTTGAAAAATGAGTAGTTCTGAAAATAAACAAATTAAATTAAAAATAGGTGTACATGAGTTAAATTAATCCTAATTTTAAAAAGCTTAAAGAATATG
>JAHFBZ010000091.1 GCA_023249725.1 Methanobacteriaceae archaeon | reverse complement strand
CAAATTCTAAAATCGAATGCATATCTAAAAAATCCATATTTTCATTTTTAGATTGATTATGAATAATCAAAGGAGTTTCTTTAATTATTTCCTCATCAACTTCTATTAAAACAACATTAGTATGAGAATTTTCTATCACAACTCTAGCCTTGGAGGTAATAGTTTCAACAATTACTTCTAGGTAGAATTTCAATTTGGAATCGTGAAGTTCTACATTAATTAAACCATCACTTATTAATTCTTTAGCATTTTCTATGTCCGATTTTTTTATATCATTTAATATTTCCAGATTCTTTTCTATATCTGGTTTAATAATTCCCAGGGCACCGGCCATTAAGACCGATGAAAGATTAATTTCATAGCTGGTTGTTCCAGGGATGGATACACTCATAGCGTTTTTAATTAAATTACGGCTGGCTTTAATAGTGACCTTTTTAATAATACTAGTGTCTAATTGCATTCTAGCCATAGCTACTGCATAAGTGATGGCTATTGGTTCAGTACAACCTAATGATTTTACTAGTTCTTTATTTAAAAGGTCTATGAATCTTTTTTCTTCCATATTATGTCCTCATTTTTAAAATTTCCTTAAGAATATCTTAACCATAATTTACTAATTAATTATAAGTAACTTTAAATAATTAAACTTTTACATTAAAATTAAAATATATAATAAACCCTGAATTCCGTAAGAACATTAAAATCAGCATTAATTATCTAAAAAAAGAAAAAAAATTATATTTTAGGAAATTCCAAACAGAGATTATCTCCCTTAGAATATACTAGTATTTTTGAGTCGGAGGCCATAAATCTAGGCATTAAACGATGCAAAAGTTTGTAAAAAACTTCGTAAGAATCTTTATTGTTTCGCTCAGCAGAAACATAGACTTTTTCCAAACTAACATCAATATCTAGAGGACCCGCAACACCATAATCATTTAAAATGGTCTGACTAATATTTTCATTCTTTTGATCAATGAAGTTGGTCACATCCACATAAACATCTTCAAAGTCCATAATGCTTTCTTTTTCATGCTGGAATTTTTTAAGTGCCATGTCAATATTGGCCTTAAGTTCTCTTTCTTTATAAGGTTTCATTAAATATCCATAAGGATAAGTCTGGGCGGCCCTATTAATTGTTTTATCATCAGCATAGGCAGTTAAATAAATAACTGGGATATCATACATGCTTATTATTAATTTAGCTGCATCAATACCATCCATTTCACCTTTAAGAACTATGTCCATTAATATTAAATCAGGTTTATCGGATTTAACGCTTTTTATGGCATCCTCACCTGTGGAAGCCGTGACAGTAACCATAAAACCCAGATTTTCCAGTTTCTTTTTCAGGCCCAATGCCAGGATGCGTTCATCTTCTACAATTAAGATTTTTACTTCTGACATTATTCCACCTATACGCCTCTTTTAGGTGTGATTAATTCCAAACAAATATTATCTCCTTTAGGGTAAATGATAGTTGTTCCACCATATGCTTGAATAAAGTGTTCTGTGACTTTGGTAAGTATATCAAAAACATTTTCCTGTTCTTTATTGATGCAGAGGTAAGTTTTTTTCAATCCTACATCGAGATTAAAGTCTTCAAGTTCATTGAGGATGCGTGATCCAATTACAGATTCTTTTATGAATTCTTCCTTTTCTTTTAGATATTTGTCGACTTCGCCAAAAATTGCATCCATTTTTTGAGAATCATTCTGATTTTTATCCATTACAACACCCCCTCAATCGAAAATATCCTTTTCATCCACATCAAGTTCCTCAATTTTCTGCATGCACCATTGATATAATGCTTCTTCAGCGGCTCTTGACATTTTTCCCTGCTTTTCACCATAGGATAATCTAGATATTCTTCTAAATGCAATTTCTAATTCATCTGATATACAAATTGTAATACATCCCATTGATATCCCCTTTACTATAATTTATCTTTTTATTTCTTACTAAATTATTAAATAAAGATTTAAAAGTTTTAATATATAAATTATTCTTTTAAATATATAAAAATAATTATTTGAAGAGAGATTATTAGAAAGAATATAAATTAAAATAAGATATTATTTATTTTTTGGATTAAATAAAATTATAATAATCCTGGATTAATTGATTAAAAGCAACTATTCATTTAAAATTAAGTTAGTGATTGATAGTTTTATTTTTAGTATTTAGGTAGATATCCAGACAGAGTAATCAAAATATCTACCTTTGCTGCAAATACTATATAAAAATAATTTGAAAAATAATTATATTATTGATAAATATGTTAATGGTTTGCTGATTGAAAAACTCTATGTTTAGCACGGTTTAAATTTAATTTTGAATAGTACTGAATACGACTAATAATACAGTCCATTAAGCAAACAGTTAGATACAAAATTCCAAGACCTATAGCAAATATTAATAAAGGAAGATCTTTCAGTGCTTTTAGAAGGGATTCTGATGTCATTCCTTGAAGATATCCATCATACATCTTAATTCACCTCATTATAAAAATCTATTTTTTTATTCTCAATTATAATGTAAAAGTTTATATATTTAAATCTTTCTATTAATTAAATAAGATAATAGCTAATTCAGATATTCCTATTCAAAAATTTTAAATTAATTTAAAATAGATAATAAATGGAAAAGAAATATTCAAGTTTAATAATCTTAATTATTGTTATCGGAGCGATTAGGGAGGATATTAATTATATAAACAAAATTCTGATGATGAATTTTATGATAACTACTCCTTACAGAATAATGCAACTTATAATGCCACCGAACAGACCAAAGATTACCAGGAGCAATTAGAAAATATTAAAAATAATGATAGCTAACTTAAAAAAAGAATAAATGAAGAAGATAACAAATCAGCGAATTAATCCTAGATTTTAATTTTTTTAAATATTTTTTTAAATAATGCTCATTTGCAATTTCAAGTCTTCATTTTAGGATTATATTTTATTGCTCATTTTTAATTTCCAAATAAAAATAAAAATAAAAAAAATATTTAATTCCATGCATCATTTTAACCAGTTTTTTTCTGATTAATAATAAAATAATGGCTGCTATAATCGACATTACAACAAATATCATGAAAAAAGTTTCCAATCCAGTAATGGGGATTCCAAATATGATGGGAACTACAGTTCTAGAATGATCTGGATATAAACAGGACAAAAATCCGGCCAATAAATTGGAGGCAGCAGCAGATAAAAACCATACTCCCATCAAAAGAGAAACAAATCTTGCTGGTGAAAGTTTAGTAACTGCGGATAAACCAATAGGTGATAAACATAACTCACCAAAAGTCATCATTACATAAATGGCCACCAGCCAGAGGGGACTAACTGAAGTTGCTCCTGCATCAATCATCCCCGCAGGTAAAGTAAGTAGTAAAAATCCTCCCGAAAGAAAAATTAAACCTATGGCCATTTTTGAAGGTAATGATGGTTCTAAATTTCTAGAATTAAGTATAGGCCAGAGTAGCGCAAATAATGGGGCAAATAGAAGTATTGCCAGCGGATTAACCGATTGGAACCAGCTGGCCGGAATCATATAATTAACTATACCTACCATACGATCAACATTTTGCTGGGCAAAAAAAGTTAAAGAAACTCCAGCTTGTTCAAATGCAGTCCAGAAAAAGATGACAAAAAAGGAGAGAATGAAAATTACTCCAATTCTCTGCTTTTCAATGAAAGTTAATGGTTTATTATTATTATTATTATTATTATTATTATTCAAAGGATTTGCTGGACTACCTTTTAAAGATCCTTTTTGATCCATTAACAATTCAGGATGAAGATTATTTACTTGATGTACTGGTGTAGCACCCACAGAATCACCATCCGGAGTTATGAGATATTTATTTTTACCGATAACAAAAACAGTAAGTCCAATTATCATTCCCACACCTGCGGCCAGAAAGCCATACATGAAATCAGCTGGATTACCTGTATCTCCCAGTAATCCCACCACCAGAGGTGCTATAAGAGCACCCATATTAATCCCCATATAAAATATGGTAAATGCAGAATCTCTTCTTTCATCGTTTTTAGCATATAAAGAACCCACCATAGTAGAAATATTAGGTTTAAAGAATCCGTTACCTATAATAAGTAGAAACAACCCTAATAAGAAGAATATTTCCTGATGATTAAAGCTAAAAAATCCATTCGAAATACTATTTAATGGGGTGTATAGAAAACTACTGAAGGCTAGAGAGAACTGGCCCAGGGCCATGAGAATACCCCCAGTAATAATAGATTTCCGGTTACCCCAGTACCTATCAGCCACATATCCACCAATCAATGGCGTTAAATAGACCAATCCAGTGTAATAGCCGTATATGGTGGAAGTAAAGGCGAAATTATAGAAAAGGGCCTGGAGCATGTACAATGAAAGAATAGCTCTCATACCATAGTAACTAAAACGCTCCCACATTTCAGTTAAAAATAATACATACAATCCTTTAGGATGGCCTATAATTTTTTAAACCCCCTTAAATAGGATATATGATTAAAAATGGTTTTAAAATAACTGTAGTTTAATTTTTGAATAAATTTTTGAATATACTTAATCATAAATTTTGTATTCAATTTACAATCTCCATCGTTTGCTCTAAGATTACTATTTTTCATACCATAAGCAAAATAAACAGCCAGACCAATCAATAAACTAATGCCAAATCGTTCCAGAGTGGTATGAGATAACTGAAATATTAAAAATGAACAGAAAACAATGGACAAAATTGGTATTAATGGAACTAGGGGACATTTAAATTTCCGGGGTATTTCCGGGTGCTGTTTTCTCAGTATAATAATAGATAAGGCCAGAAAAATAAATGCAGAAAGTGTACCAATATTCACCAGTTCAATGATAACATTTAAAGGGAAAAAAGCAGCAATTAAGGCTGCTACAATACCAACAATAAGAATACAAAGCACCGGCGATCTAAAACTTTCATGCAAATGTGAGAATATTTCTGGTAAAAGACCATCCCTGGACATAGAATAAAAAATCCGGGTCTGCCCAAAGAGACTAGTTAGTAATACAGAGGTAAGACCAAAAAGAGCTCCAAAAGACACAATTGACGCTGCCCAATTGACACCTACACTTTTCAGGGCAAAAGTAACTGGAGATAAAGTATCTAATAAATTATAGGGCACCATTCCGTTTAACACCGCAGCTACCACAATATACAAAATAGAACTTATGATTAACGAACCAATAATTCCAATAGGCATAGTTTTTTGCGGATTTTTAGTCTCTTCCGCAGCAGTAGAAACAGCATCAAATCCTATGTATGCAAAAAATACCATAGCCGCTCCCTGAAGTACACCCGAGAACCCGTAAGGCATGAAGGGATGGTAATTAGCAGGGTTTATGTGATTTATTCCCACTATGACAAATAGCAAAATAATGACAATATTAACCATGACAATAATAGCATTAAAACGAGTACTTTCCTTTACTCCCAGAATTAGTATCCCCGTTAATAAAACAATTATAAAAAGCGCGGGTAAATTAATAAGTCCTGTTCCTGGAGGTGCAGTGATTATTTGGGGTAAAATAATTCCGGCTGAGCTAAATAATCCTACTATATATGATGACCAGCCCACTGCCACTGCTGATGCTGAAATCAGGTATTCATACATTAATACCCAGCCAATCATCCAGGCCCAAATTTCTCCCAGGGCCACATAGGTATAAGTATAAACGCTTCCGGATATGGGAATCATGGAGGCGAACTCGGCATAACAAAGAGCAGTAAAAATACAGGCAATGGCTGATAAAACAAATGACAAAACCAGAGCCGGGCCAGAGTAGTGGGCTGAGGCCACACCAGTAACAATAAATATCCCTGCCCCGATAATGCATCCTAAACCCATTATTATTAGATTAATAGGGCCGATACTTCTTTTTAATGCTTTATCATCATTATCCAGAGATAAATCATTAATTGGCTTTTTGGCAAAAATTCTTTTCACATTTTCACCAATTAATTCATTTTCCTGTTTCTTTCTCAGGTATTATAGCACCTAAAACAATAGCATCATCCATTTCTCCCATTTCTATTTCTTTATCATCCTCTTTTCGGGAATTTTTATATTTCCGGTAAGCGAAGTAGACTACCAGGCCCAATATTAACCAGACGGCAAATATTTTAATGGTTAAAAAAGTAAGTTGTGTAATTAAAGCCACACAGGCAATAATTGAGGCCACAGGGATTATAGGAACCAGAGGGCACTTGAATTTTCGAGGGATGTGGGGATGACTTTTTCTCAGATAAATAACAGAAATAGCTAGAAAAATAAATGCGGATAAAGCTGCAATATTAACCAGTTCAAATATGTCTCCCATAGGTAAAAATGCAGCTACCAGGGCAGATATTCCTCCCACCAGGACAATACTTAATGCTGGAGAGTTAAATTTGCTGTGCACATGGGTCAATTTCTTAGGAAGCAATTCATCCCGGGACATGGCAAATATGAGGCGGGGAACCACAAATAAATTAACCAGAATAACCGTGGTCAAACCAGCTATGGCACCTATGGTTATGATGGTTGTGGCCCAATTGGCCCCTACTGATTGTAAAGCCAGCATTATAGGGGCCTCACTATTAGCAAACATACTGAAATTTACCATACCATTCATCACTCCCGTAACAACGATATAAATTAAAGAGCAAACAGCTAGAGAACATATAATTCCTATGGGAAGAGCTCTTTGTGGATTTTTGGTCTCTTCTGCTGCAGAAGCAATAGTATCAAATCCTATGTAGGCAAAGAATACAATGGCTGCTCCATGAAATATTCCAGATATCCCATGAGGAGCAAAGGGATGATAATTAGCAGGATTTATAAACTGGTATCCTACTACCACAAAAAGAAGGATCACTGCCAACTTAATAAAGACAAAAAAAGCATTTATCTTGGCACTTTCCTGAGTTCCTTTTACTAATATAGCACTTAATACAACAATAATTAAAAAGGCAGGCAAATTAATCATTCCTGCTCCATTGAGGGGGGAAGATGTTAAAAAAACAGGTAATGCCATTCCCATGGATGCTAGAAATCCTACCACATATGATGACCATCCAATAGCCACGGAAGCTCCGGCTATTATGTACTGAAGTATGCTGGTCCATCCTATTATCCAGGCCCCTATTTCTCCCATGGTAACCTGCGTATAGGTATATATACCTCCGGTAACAGTGATCATAGAGGCCATTTCGGCGTAACAAAGTGCAGTAAGGCTACAAGCTAGGGCCGCTATTATAAATGAGATTATTAATGAGGGTCCAGACGTGGCCGACCCTATACCAGTTACTATAAAAATTCCGGCACCAATTATGGCTCCGATACCCATTATAATTAACTGTAAAGGTCCTAATGATCTTTTCAGTTTTTGGCCCGTTGTTTTGCAGTGCAGGCATTCTTCAATATCTTTTTTTTTAAACAAGCTTCTCATGGTTTCACCCATAAACTAAGACTAATGTTTAATGTAAAAGTTTAGATATATAAATTTATTTATTTTTTATTATCTAATAGTTATTATTTTAATAATTAAAATCAAATCGACCATACAAAATAAGATTAAAAAAGATTTAAAAGTTATATTTCGATGAATAAAGATTAAGTCAATATTTTGGTTGTTATAATTTAATTAAGGAAGAATTTATTTTATTTTTTTAAATGTAAAATAAGAATTAAAAACAAAAAATACAATAAAATTAGTAAAAATAAAAGCTGAGCCCTAATTTGGAAAATTGTGTAAAGGGGTGAAAAGTCAGAGACTCGGACTCAGCTTGGGGGGTCATTTCCAAATTATACTTAACTTTAACATTAAGATATATATAAAATTTTCTATTTAACTAATTTACTCAATGAAATTATTTAAAAATGATTTGAAAAAATGGAAAAATTTAATTATTTAAAAGTATCTATTATTAATCAATTAAACATAATTATTCATAAAAAAAGTGCAACTATAACTAATCTATAACCAATATCATCTAAAAATCCATAACCGCATTTAGAATAACCTAATTAATCAGGGTATAAAAAACTAAGAAGTATGGGGGAAATACAATTAAATTACGAAGAAAAACACTTGCTATAATGGCCTTAATACTACTTTCCCTGATTCTAAGTTTTTTTATAATCTCTGAGCTTTTTTTCATCAATGCTGCCGAGGATACCGAAAACCAGTACGCCACCATGGTACTTCAAAACACAATCAATTCGCTTAATAACGATTTAGATTCTATAAATAATACTGCTAATGACTGGTCCCAGTATGATGCTGCTGATGATTTTGTAAAAGATAATAATACTAATTTTAAAGAGCGCAGTCTAATTAATGATACTTTCTCTA
>JAHFBZ010000001.1 GCA_023249725.1 Methanobacteriaceae archaeon | reverse complement strand
AATCAGACTTCCTTTAAGTTCTTGCATCAAGAACCAGGTGTAGTTCTGTGGACATCTACTAACTCAACAATTAACATGACAAATGACACAACAAGTGCTTAGCAATATATTACTAAATATTAGTAGAAAAATGAAATAGATGATGAAGTGTCTCATCTATTTTCCCATTTTATTTTTATTTTATAAAATCGTTTTATTTAAAAAATTATTTGTTTTATTATTAATTAGTTGATTTGAATTTCTATAATTAATAAATAAAAAAAATAAGTATTTAAATTAATATTTCAGTATGATATGAGTTTAAATCCTTATAAAAAAAATAAAAAAATAATAACAAATTAATTAATTAATTAATTTTTATAGCAATTTGTTATTCTAATATTTTAGCTGTGTAATCTATGGACCAGTTATCTGATAAAAATAAGGTAACATAAAAATTTGTATAAATAATATGGATTAAATTAGAAAAGATTTCAATATTATAATTCTGCTTCAGTACCTTTTATCCATTTTAGCTTTGAAAATGTCAGTAGCACTTAACATCCCCATAATTTCACCATCTTCTTCTACCAAAAGGCGCCATACAACATGATTGACCATTTGATGCGCTGCTTCTTTAAGAGAAGCCGTTGGTAAAATTGTTACCAGATCTCTCTCCATTACTTCTTGGGCTTTGACTTCACTTAGATCATCACCTTCAGCAACAGCCTCCAACACGTCCCAAGTAGTAACAATACCCACTTTAATATTGTCGCTAGTTACTACAAAACTACCCTTCCCCTTCTCTACGGAATTTTTAAGAAGTTCTTCCAGACTTTCGTTCTCATCAATAGTGCTCATTTCAGTGATCATCACATCTTTAACATTCATAAAGTCACCCTACATTATTATGAATCTTCTGGAATATAAAAATTTTATTATGATGGAATATAGGAAAAGGTTAATAACGATTATTTTCAAATTGAATATGTCTATATATTATAACATTTAATGAAATAAATCCTATTTTTAAGTTTATTATTTTCACGTGAGTTCTATGGATATCGACGACAAAATCAAAAAGATTGAAGATGAAATTACAAAAACGCCATATAACAAGGCTACTTCTCATCACATAGGTAAGCTCAAGGCAAAAATATCAAAATTGAAAGAGGAATCCATTCAAAGAAAGAGTTCTGGGACTAAGGGAAAAGGATTCCACGTGAAAAAAGCGGGGGATTCAACAGTAGTTCTAGTAGGATTTCCATCAGTGGGTAAATCCACACTTCTCAATGAAATAACCAATGCTGAATCTAAAGTAGGAGCCTATCAATTCACCACACTTGACATAGTACCTGGTGTTATGGAATATAAAGGTGCTAAAATTCAAATTTTTGATATTCCGGGAATAATTACTGGTGCTGCTGGTGGAAAAGGCCGTGGCCGAGAAATTTTATCTGTAGCCAGGAGTGCAGATCTTATAATCATTGTAATGGATGTATTTAATCCCAAACACCTTGAAGTTATTTTAAGAGAATTAAGAGATGTTGGTATTAGGCCTAATGAAAAACAACCTGATATTACAGTTAAACGAAATAAATTAGGTGGAGTTCATGTTTCATCAACTATTAAACTCAGTCATCTTGATGAAAAAATAATAAGATCCATTATAAATGAATATGGGATGCATAATGCCGATGTTCTATTAAGAGATGATGTTACTATAGATCAGTTCATTGATGCTCTGGAGGCCAATAGAACTTATATTCCGGCAGTTGCTGTTTTAAATAAGATAGATCTAGCAGATGAAGAATATTTGCAAGAAATCAAAAAACAGTTCCCGGACGCTATTTTTATCTCTGCCGATCAAAAAATAAATATTGACAATCTTAAAGACGAAATATTCGATCGTTTGAAGTTAATAAGAATTTATTTAAAACCTCAGGGCAAAAAAGCAGATTATGAAGACCCTTTGATAATTAGAGAAGGATCTACGGTAAAAGACGTTTGTGGAAAATTGCATAGGGAATTTGTGAAAAATTTCCGCCAAGCTAATATTTGGGGAAGTTCTGTAAAATTTGAAAGCCAAAAAGTGGGTTTTGACCATATTTTAAATGATAAAGATGTTTTAAGAATTATTTTGAAAAAATAGGTTTAATTAATATTCTAAATATATGAAAATTATTTATTTTGATTTTCATGATATTTTTACAATAATCACAGTTAGATTAATAAATATTTATAGAAATATTGAATAATATAAATAACAATAGTTAATTATATAAATAATTTTTAATTGTTGATACGTTACATATTATGAAATATTAAATTTAATGGTGTAAAAATGGAATTAGACGATATAACAATATCCAGAGCAATAGTAGAAGAATTTATGAATGACTTCATGGATTATATGGACATAGATGTAGCTATTGGTGGTGGAGGTCCTGCTGGACTTACCGCCGGTTACTATTTGGCCAAAGCCGGGCTCAAAGTAGCTTTATATGAACGAAAACTTTCCATAGGTGGTGGAATGTGGGGTGGAGGTATGATGTTCAATAAAATCGTTGTCCAAGAAGAAGGAAAACGTATTTTAGACGAATTCGGAATCCAATCCAAAAAATACCAGGAAAATTACTATGTTTCTGATTCAGTAGAAGCAACTTCAACCCTCTGTTCCAAAGCAACTCAAGCCGGCCTTAAAATTTTTAATTTAATGAGTATAGAAGATGTTATGATTAGAGGGGACGATATTAGTGGTCTCGTACTTAATTGGAGTTCCGTGGAAATGGGTGGGCTACATGTAGACCCACTAAGTATTAGATCCAAAGCAGTGATTGATGCCACAGGTCACCCCTGTGAAGTTGTTAAAGTGGTTCAAAATAAAATTGGTCCCAAATTAAACACCCCAACCGGAAAAATTATGGGTGAAAAATCAATGTGGGCCGAAGTAGGAGAGCCAGCCATTATGGAAAACACCCGCGAAGTTTATCCTAACCTTTATGTAGCAGGAATGGCCGCTAATGCAGTTTATGGGGCACCTAGAATGGGGCCTGTCTTTGGTGGAATGCTTCTATCTGGAGAAAAAATTGCCAATATGTTAATTGAAAAACTTAAATAACCAATTACTCCTTGGATATTTTAGAAATTATTTAAAAACTTCTTAAAAAATTTGCAGAAGCAGAATATGGATCCTCAAATCATGAAACCCATTAATAAAACCGTGTTCATAACTGGAACTCCGGGTGTTGGGAAAAGTACTCTGGCAAATTTAATTGAAAAAAAGCTTTCCTGGCATCTGATAAAAATTAATCAGTTCGCTAAGGAAAGAAAACTTTTTTCAGGTACTGATAAAGAAAAAGGATATAAAATTATTGATTTGGGTGTTCTTTGCCCAGAAATTACAAAAACCATATCTGAAATATCACTAGATGAATCTGCAAAAATCGTGGTAGATGGCCACCTATCACATTTCTGTCATGGGGCCGACTTGGTCATTGTGCTGAGATTAAACCCTTCTATTTTAAAAAAACGCTTGAAAAAAAGAAATTATTCTGATTCTAAGATCCTTGAAAACTTAGAAGCCGAAGCCCTAGGTGTTTGTTCCTTGGAAGCACAGGAAATACATGGAAACATTGTTCATGAAATAGATGTAGGAAAATTGTCTCCAGCAGATATTCTAAATACTGTTAACGAAATTATTAATGGGGAAAAATCATTCCCAGTCGGAGAAATCGATTTTTTAAATTGGATAGTGGATAATTAATACTATTGATATATTTTCATATCCCACCAAATTTTAAATAGTATTCACACTCACATTTATTAATTAGTTTAATTATATCAAATAAGACTGAATAAAATTTTTTAAATAATAAAAAAAAATTAGGATATCCGGTTTTTTTAAATGAGTTATAAAATAATATTTATAACATTTATTTACATTAAAATTACAAATATATATTGTAATAGAAAACCTTTTTAAATAGAGAAATACAAAGCATTTTATAATATTCTTCTTGTGCCTTAAAGTCAGTGATTAATTCATCATTTTTTTGATGTTATTTAATTGATTCTGATTAATTAGAAGATTTTGGATGTCGTATTCTCCATTTATCACAGTATAATAAAATATATAACCTGATAAAAGAGGTTCAACCTTGAGAAGAGGACGAAGACCAAAATGGATGATTAATATTGGTAAAGAAAGAATAGACATCCTCTTTAAGTTGGCAGATAATGAATTCTCCCGACATCCTGAAAGATCTCATCGCTATGTCAAACTGGCACGGAATATATCAACTAAATATAATATCCCGATGCCCATTAAATGGAAGCGCAGATTCTGCAAGAATTGTTATAAATTCTTAAAACCCGGCCAGAATTGTAAAGTGAGATTATCTAAAGGAAAAGTGCATTTCAAATGCCTAGAATGTGGGCAAATGATGAGAGTGCCTTATGAGAAGGAGAAAAAAGAAAAAAGGAGAATAAAAATTGAGTCTTACCTTATCAAGAAAAGAGCTAATGAATAGAGCTCTATCTGCTCTTACCATTAATATTGGAAAAGCAGGAATAAATGATAATGTTATAGAAGAAATAAAAAGGCAGCTTAAGTCCCAGGAACTGGTAAAACTAAAGTTCGCTAAAAATATTTCATCTGAAAAAGAAATTTATATTGCCCAGATTGTAGAGAAAACAAACTCTAAACTCATAGATATGAGAGGAAATGTTGCGGTAATATTCAAGAAAAAACGTTAGTTAGGAGGCCAAGTATGAGTACAGTTTATGATGTGCCTGCAGATTTACTTATAAATCAAGTTGCAAAAGAATTAACCAAAGAAGATAAAATAAATTCCCCAGAATGGGCGAATTATGTTAAAACAGGTGTTCATAAAGAACGCCGGCCAGAAAATGTTGATTGGTGGTACGTTCGATGTGCTGCCCTTCTAAGAAGAGTTTACATTGATGGCCCTGTAGGCGTAAACAGCCTAAGAACCCATTACGGTGGTAAAAAAGACCGAGGTTCCAGTCCTGAAAAATTCAAAAGAGGAAGTGGGGCTATCATAAGAGGAGCTTTACACCAATTAGAAGCTACTGGCCTAATTGAAAAGATTGAAGGCGGTAGAGTGGTTACTCCTAAGGGAAGATCTTTCCTAGACAACACTTCTGTTGGTGTCAAGGCAGAAATTCCGGAATTAGCTAAATACTAGTTAATTTCATATTTATATTTAATAATTATATTCCCATAACGGCTCGGAGGCCTTTAATTGAGCGACATAGAAGAAATTCGTCGTAAAAGAATGCAACAGTTACAACAGCAAGCACAGCAACAAGCTGTGGATGCTGAGTCTCAGGAACAAATGCGTCAGCAAATGGAAATGCAGAAAAAGCAGGCTATGATGCAGATACTAACTCCTGAAGCTCGGAGTAGATTAGCCAATATACGAATGACTAAACCCGAGTTTGTGGATCAAATTGAGCTTCAATTAATCCAGTTAGCTCAGATGGGTAGAGTTCAGTCCAAAATTACTGACGAACAGCTGAAAGAATTGCTTCAAAAGGTTGCTGGGCAAAAAAGAGAGATCAATATTGATTGGAGATAATTTATATAATTCACTCTAAAAAATATTAACCTACCAAAAAACTTGAATATTTTCCCTGAGATTATGAAAGCAGGAGTACTATATAGTGGAGGAAAAGACAGTTCTTTAATGGCCTTAATTCTGCAAAGAATGGGTCTAAGTGTGGAACTGGTGACCGCAAACTTCGGAGTTTATGACTCATGGATACCTGCTTCAAAGTCTGCTTCTGCTTTGGGTTTCAAACACAGAATATTAAATATGGATAAAAATGTTCTTGAAACTGCTGTTGATAAAATAGTGGAAGATAATTTTCCAAATAATGGCATTGATTATATTCATCATGCTGTGCTGGAGAAAATAGCTCAGTGCGATTATTCTTTAGTTGCCGATGGTACTCGTCGTGATGATAGAATACCTAAGCTAAACGAAAATCAGATCCAGAGTTTTGAAGATAGAAACCAGGTAGAATATGTAAATCTCCAAAGTTTTGGATATAAAACAATTGCACGGTTTTCTTCTAAACTTTTTGAAGTGAGTAAAGAAGAAAGTAATAGGGAAAACAATTCAGATTATGAAGTAGAAGTTCGTTGCTTGATTGATGAGTTATATGGTGAAGGAAAATCCAAATCAATATTTCCCAATCATTTCCAGACCAGAGTAATTGGCTGGAAGTTGAACTCGATTCATTCAGATAATAAATTTAAAAATAATATAATTTAATATTAATCTTAAATTTCATTAAATTGACCAATTAAACCGTTTTAATGATAAATTTAATTAATAATTCAAAGTTAATGATTGAAAAATGGTTTTTAACTAAGTTATTGGTGGAGAAAAAAATGAGCAGAAATAAACCATTAGCTAAAAAATTAAGACTTGCTAAAGCAAACAAACAAAACAGAAGGGTGCCTTTATGGGCTACAATGAAAACTAATCGTAAAGTACGTAGTCATCCTAAAATGAGGCACTGGAGAAGAAGCAATTTAAAAGTTTAGGAGGCCTTCTTATGGAAAGAATTTACGTTATACCACTCAGAAAAGTTAAAGATGCACCAAGGACTATCAGGGCTCCCAAAGCTGTGAGAGTTGTTAGAGCATTCTTACAAAAACATATGAAAGCAGAAGAAATAAAAATAGACGCTTCTATCAATGAAAAAATCTGGGAAAGAGGAATTCAAAAAATTCCCCCAAAAATAAAAGTAAAAGCTGTCAAAGAAGAAGATGGTAGTGTAGCCGTGACTTTAGCTGAATAATCAGTTAAATCACAATTTAATTGGTGAATCATGATACTGAGAATCAACCTCAGCGGAAATCCCAATCTGGGAGTTTACATTTCTATTACTGATAGTGTGGCCCTGGTTCCCCTGAACCTTCCTGAGGTTATGGAAGAAGCTATAAAAGAAGCCCTGGAAATAGAAGTTTTAAGAACCCCTATTAGTGGCAGCAGCCTAGCTGGTGCCTTGGCCGTGGGTAATTCTAATGGTTTTTTGGTTTCCAAACACACTATGGATAAAGAAATAGAAACTATGCGAAATGCAGGACTTACAGTTGAAAAAGTACCTGACAGGCATACTGCAGTAGGTAATATCATTTTAGCCAATGATAACGGCGCATTAGTTAGCCCTGACCTCTCAGATAAATCTATAGAAATTATCAACAAAGTATTAGAGGTTGATGCCCAAAGAGCCACCCTGGCCGGATTTAATATTCTAGGTTCAGTGGCTACAGCCACCAATAAAGGAGCTTTGCTACATCCACAAACTAGTAAATCTGAATTAAAACTCGTTGAAGATGTTTTAAAAGTTTCTGCAGATGTAGGAACTGTTAACAGAGGAGTAGGTTTAGTGGGAGCATGTTCCATAGCTAATTCTAATGGAGTTCTGGTGGGAGAAATAACTACCGGGCCCGAAATGGCAAGAATAGAGGAAGCATTAGGTTTTCTCGAGGGATACTTATGAAAACAAAGATATTTAGAATTCAAGGTAAATTTGTAATGGGTGAAAACTTAAAACCCTTCACAAAAGAGTTAAAAGCTCTAAAAGAAGAAGACATCTACGAAAGACTTTATTCCGAATTCGGAAGCAAACATCACATCGGTAGATATCAAGTAAAAATCGAAAAAATTGAGGAAATCTCTGCAGAAGATGTACAAGACCCAGTGGTTAAAGCCCTTTTAAGGTGATCCCATGGAAGACCAGCAGAGATTAGAGGAATTAGTAAACCAAATAAACCTGTATCAAAACCAGGCCGACCTAATTCAGCAACAAATGGAAGCATTAAGAGCATCCCTTGGCGAATTAGAAATCCTGGAAAATACATTAGAAACCATTAAAGATGGAAAAGATCTGGAAACTTTAGTACCAGTAGGTGCAGGTTCTTTCCTCGCTGCAGATATCAAAAACACCGAAGAAGTGATTATGAGTGTCGGTGCTGGTGTGGCTATCAGTAAAAAAATAGATGATGCCCAGGAAACTGTTTCCACCCAGAAAGAAGAGCTGCAAAAAACCATGGAAAAAATGGCTCAAAATTTACAACAATTAACGGATATAATTGTTAAACTGTCTCCTCAAGCAGAGGAGCTCCTCCAAAAAGTTAGGGGAAGTGGACAGTAATTGTTTGATTCTCTAAAAAAGAAATTCAATGGAACCATAGGTAAGCTTACTGAACAAGTTTCTCAGGAAGCTGAAGAGGAAGCTAAAAAGGCTGAACTTGAAACTTCAGTCAAAAATAAAGCTGAATCTTCTCCTGAAAAGGTTGATGATGTAAAATCATCATTAGTATCTACTAAATCAGGTGAATCATTAGTAGAACAAAGTGAAACTACAGAAAGTATTCCAGAAGATATTAAAGATGATGAAACTTCTGAAACTAAAGATTCTGATTCTAAAAAATCCTTTTTTTCTAGATTAAAAAGAAAATCTTCGGAAGATAAACCTGAAGAAGATTCTGAAGATTCGAAACCACCTAAAGAAGATGGTGAAGAAGAAAAATCTGTTTCTGAAAAAGAAGAAAAAGAATCTGATGAATCTGAGAAGGAATCCAAAACAGGTATTTTTTCTTTTATTCGGGAAAAAACTATTTCCGAGAAAGATCTGGATGAACTTTTATGGGAACTTGAAATGTCTCTTTTAGAGAGTGATGTGGCCTTAGAAGTGGCCGAAAAGATTATTAGTTCTGTTAAAGAGGATCTGGTTGGTAAAAAAATAAAAAGAAGCAGCGATGTTTCTGAATACACTCTCCAGGCCCTTAAAAAGGCCGTCTCTGGTATTTTAGATGTGGAAAGTAAGAGTATAGATACTTTACTTGCTGAAAAAAAAACCAAAAACGAACCTTTAATAATCATGTTTGTAGGCATAAATGGTACTGGAAAAACCACTACTATTGCCAAAATTTCTACTTATTTTATAAATAAAGGATATACTCCAGTTATTGCAGCATCTGATACATTCAGAGCAGGAGCTATTGAACAAATAACCCATCATGCTGAAGCTATTGGTGTTAAAATCATCAAGCACAAGAAAGGGGCAGATCCAGCTGCCGTGGCCTTTGATGCAGTTTCCCATGCCAAAGCACAAGGTAAAGAAATAGTTTTGGTAGATACTGCTGGGCGAATGCAGACCAATATCAATCTCATGGATGAAATGGCCAAAATCAAGAGAGTTATAAGTCCAGACATGATTGTATTTGTAGGTGATTCCCTTACTGGAAATGATGCCGTGGAACAGGCCATGAAATTCAATGAATCTGTTGGTTTAGATGGAATTATCCTCACCAAGGCCGATGCAGATGCTAAAGGCGGTGCGGCCCTATCTATTGGTTATGTGATAAGTAAACCAATATTATTTTTAGGTATGGGCCAAGGATACGAAGATTTAATGGAATTTAAACCAGAATGGATGATTGAGCAGATATTTTAGGAATAATCTGGGAAAATATGGCTTAATTTCCCATCTTCAGGGATTATTTTAACTTCAATATCTTCATCGTCTTCACTTTTTTCTATTGATGATATCAATGAATCTTTATTTAAGAATTCAAAATTTTCGATAGTGGTATTACAGACCCCCAAATCAATTTTCTTCCCAAAAATGACAATTGAAGTATTTTTTGAAGAAAAACGAATAACTGAGTTTTCATTTTCATTTTTTTGTTTAATTAATTGTTTTACAGTAGATTTAGAAACAGTAAATCCAATATCATTAACTTTTAAATCATTTTTACCTTCAGAAACTATTTTAAACACAGAATCAATATTTTTAGCGTCATCATCTGAGATTGAAAGATTTTCAGGTAAGTCTATTTCAATTCCTAAAGATTTTTCAATATAATCCAATTTTTTGATAATCCCATACCATTTATCATTTTCAGGTAAAGCAAAATCTGATTGGAAAGACATAATGGGTTTTTTAATATTATTATCAATTATAAAAACTTGATTCTTGGTATTTATTGCTCGAGTAAATTTTTCCCATTTCAAGTGGTTTTTTATTTTTGTATCTTTATCCATACTTATCTTGAAATTACCTGCTCTGTCTTTTTCATCAACTTTAAATTCAAACAAAAAAGGCAAGTTTCGGTCCTCAGTGGAAATAGTCATTACATTATTAATCTTAGTACCTCTAAACTGAAGATTATCAAAATAACAATCAGTATTATCAATTTCCAACCTTAAGGGAATAATGCGCCCAGGATAAATTTAATACCAGAAATTTTACCCAATTTCATTGGCTTTCCATCTTTAGTAATCTCAAAATTTGAAATTCTGTCACCGGTAAGAACTATAGGAACCCCGGTTCTATTAGAAGCCTCCAAAAGTTTCATAAAGTCTGCTTTTTCATTAGAAGAAGATTTAATTGAAATGGTTCCTGAAATAACACTTTTTTTAGTCATTTAAACACCTATACATTTGTTCGTACAACTCCATTAATTCCGGGATTCGTTTTTGGCTTTTTTCAGATATTGAATCTACTATTTCCATTAGTTTAACATCATAAACATTATATTTAAAAATATCATAAGATAGTCCTAATAAAAATATTTGATCTAAAATGGGATCTCCCTGAATTAGACTTAAGTCTAATTGGGGATTATTTAAAAGATCTTTGCCATATAACGATAAATAAACGGCAGTAGGTGAATTTTTTAATATAAAAACACGATCTTCTATTTCTTTAGGAGAATAAATAATGTTGTACTGATCTTGAAGATGATAAATAAGTTTTCCTATCATTTCTTGAACATAATCAGAATTAAAGAATTCAAAATTTTGTAAATCTCCTGAAAAACAATTTACAAGTCTTTCGAAGGAATTAATATCTTTTGATAAGAAATAATAATTATCTTTTGACTGAATAAATCCATCAACGGTTAACTCTTGTAAATTAGGCAAGATTTCATCTTTTAGGCCGTCAATTTCAGAAATTATGGTATTAATATCATTTTTACCAGCCCCTGAAAGATTAAATATTATTTTTTTTCTTAAAAGTTTGTTTTGATCGATTTCTAAGATAACATCATTTAGATATATCTCATTTTCATTGAAAATGGTTTTTACAGAGTCGAGTTCGTCTTTGATTTTTTCTTTTAAAGACTTTAATATGTTTAATTCTTCTTCAGATCTGGCTGTTCCTGAAATCCGTATATTATTATCGGAATTCTCATTAAAAATTATGCCTCTGACAATTTCATGTTTTCTAAAGTGATTTAATAGCTGCCAAGGTGAAGTAATAGTCTTATTGAATAATCTTGAAATTCGATCTTCAGTTATGTGGCATTCATCCGCTAATCTCAGTAATCCTCCTAAAAATTTAGTTCTAATTCTAACTTCATCATGAATATCGTCTCTAATTTCTTTTTCAATATCAATACTTCTATGAGACTTTGCTATTTCTGAAATAACTTTAGCCTCTCTTTCTGACAGATTTAATTCATTTCTATTCTTTTTAATAAATATCTGGCTTCTAATATGATGATTAATTCTAACATCTTCTTCAAATTGATTTTTACTAGAATAATCCATTTCATTAAATTCTTTTTCTTCATTAGGATTTAGAGGGGACATTCCAACATCATGAAACCATGTTGCAACCAACAAATAAAATATTTCAGATGGATATAAATTTTCTTTAACATTATCTGGAATCATAAGATTTAAAATCCATTCAACACCTTTTTTGTGTGCTAAGTCATGATTAGTATACTTCGGGGAAAATTTTCTTATTTCTGGAAGAATATCCTCTGCTTCCTTTTCAAGCCGTTTTAGACGCCCATGGTACTCTGTCGATTTGTCTTTTAGAATTTCTCTTAGTTCAATCGTTTCACTCCCCCCAAAACATATCACTTTACTCCACCATAGACCCCATAATTATAATACTTCCATAGCACATCTACTTGCTTAAAGCCAGTATCATCTAACCATTTGATATGGTCAATCATTTTCGAAGGATTATCTTCTGCCCTATGTGTGGGCATCCATTTATTTTCAATGTCTTCCTCAGAATGGTTTTTGGCCATAAATTCTTTCCATTTTTTAATATACATATCTTGTAGATATTCTGAAGAGCCTAGAACTACATCTGCATTGTAAAATACGCCACCCTCAGCGAGCGAATTAAAAATTTTCCCATATAAGTTTTTCTTATCTAAATCTGCTTCTAGATGGTGTATAGCCAGAGAAGAAACAACCACATCATAATCATCATTTAAAGAAATATCCTGAAAATCAGCTAGTTTGTAGGTAATATTAGAATAATCTGAGAGCTTATTTTTAGCTATATTAATCATATTTTCAGATATATCTACACAAGTTATATGAACTGTGGAAAATCTATTTTTTATCTTTTGAGAAATATTACCTGTTCCACAGCCTAAATCAAGAATATTCAAATCTTCTTCCTCATCAAAAGGCAATCCTTCAATTAAAACATCTGTCATTTTATTATAATGTGGAATTAAAGTTAAAATTAAATTGTCATAATGCTGAGCTTCACTATCAAAGTGTTCCTGAACTTTTTTCATATTTAATCCCCTAAAATCTCAAAAATAAATAAATTTAACTCAATTTCTATGTTAATTAATGATTATATCACAAAAGATATTAATAAACTCAACTTTTCTATCCTATTTAATGGTTTATCCAAAAAGATATTAATAAAATTTTACAAATAATAATGCAATGCATAAAATTTCACTAGATATTGTTATAGTAGAGGATGAAGCTATTACAGCACTGGATATTAAAAGAAAGCTGAAGCACTGGGGATATAGTACACCAAAGGTTGCCCATAGTGGTGCTGATGCAATTCAACTAGTGAATGAAACAAATCCGGACCTTATTTTAATGGATATAGTTTTAAAAGGAGAAATTGATGGTATTGAAACTGTGACTGAGATTAAAAAAAGTCACGATATCCCCATTATTTATTTAACTGCTCATTCTGAAGAAAAAATCATGGCCCGGGCCAAATATACTGAGCCATATGGATATCTCATAAAACCTATTGATGATAAAGAACTTTTTTTTGCTGTTGAATCTGCTTTTTATAAGCATAGTGTAGATAAAAAACTGAAAAAAGTCAATCGTGCACTACGAATGATTAGTGACTGTAATCAAAGTATAGTGAGAATAAAAGACAAAGATGAGCTTTTGAATAACGTATGTCGCTTAATTGTAGAAGAAGGAGGATATATTCTGGCCTGGGTGGGTATGGCTGAAAACGATGAATTCAAATCAGTCCGGCCGGTGGCTCAATATGGTTTTGATAATGGTTACCTAGAATCAATCCAAATAAGCTGGGGCGATAACAAGTACAGTACAGGGCCCACTGGAAGGGCCATCAAAAATTCTGAAGTATCGATTTCCCGAGATATATTAAAAGATACTTCTTTTAAATTATGGCAAGCAAAAGCCATAGCAAGAAATTATAATTCATCTATTGCGCTTCCTCTTTTTATTGGAAAAGAAACCGTTGGATCTTTAAATATTTATTCTTCTGAAATAGAAGCATATGATGAAAAAGAAGTAGAATTACTCCAGGAACTGGCTGGAGACATTTCATATTATCTTGAATCATTTAATATTCTAAAAGAAAAAGATTTAGCACTTAAAAAGCTAAAAGAGAGCGAAATTAGATATAGGAACCTCTTTGAGAATTCTGAAGAAGGAATATATCAAAGCACTGCTCGGGGAAAATATATTCATGTGAATCCTGCACTGGCCCGTATGGCTGGTTTTGAATCCCCGGAAGCTATGATATCTGAAGTAAAAGATATAAGTAAATTTTATGTTAATCCCGATGATCGAAAAAATCTTAAAAAGCGTCTAGAAAAAGAAGATGTTGTTAAGGATTATCATGTCGAAGTATTTCTTAAAAATGGGAAAAATGCATGGATTTCAATAACTGAAAAAGCCATTCGTAATGATAAAAACGAAATATTATATTATGAAGGGCTGGCTCGTGATGTGACCCGAGAAAAGAAAATTTCTGAACAGTTAAAGTTGAGTGAAGAAAAGTATAGGAATATAATAGAAACTTCCAATGAAGGTATATGGTCACTTGATGAAAACTTCAATACGATATTTGTTAACAAAAAAATGGGGAAAATGTTAGGATATAAAATTTCAGAAATGCTTAATAAAGATTTTCTTGATTTTATACCTCCAGAATATCTTGATGAACAGAAAAAACGCATAGAACTTAGAAAAAATGGAATATCCCAAAAATATCATTGCCAATTAATATGCAATGATGGGAACAAAATCGGAGTTTTAGTTTCGGCCACACCCCAAATAAATGAAAATGGAGAATTCACCGGTTCCTATGCTATGTGTACTGATTTAAATGAAATAAAAGACATATTATTTGAATCTGACGTTTTAAATTTCTAATATACGGTTATGGAGAAATTAAACTTTAATTATGCAGCTAAATATTATACAGCTAAATATTATACAGCTAAATCAATTTTCATTCATTATATAGTCCATACTACTTTTTATTAAATGATTAAGAGATTTAATCTTATTTTACAAATTTATACATAAATTTTAATTTAATTAAAACATATTGTTTCTGATATTTAATCAAAAAAACAATAATACTAATTAAAATTAATTTAGATAACTAAAAAGGAGATAGAAAATGCTTGGAGAGACTGAATTATTAAAATTATTTCCTGATTTTAAGGAACTAGTAGAGCCATCTGGAATTGATTTGAGATTAGATGAAGTTTTTATTCAAACAGGCCCAGGTTCACTTATTGATAATGAAAAAAACCTCCCTAACATAGAAAAATTAGAGCCTCCTATTTACAAGCTTCAGCCGAAAACTGCCTATTTAGCAACAATTGATAGAAAAATAAAAATACCTAAAGGGTTTTCTATGCTATATCTTCCCAGATCAACCCTTTTAAGATCTTTTGTTTCAGTACATACCGCAGTGGGCGATCCAGGATTCTATGGAACTTTGCAGTTCATGCTTTATAATTATGGAGAATTTGAATACACTCTTAAACAAGGCGAAAGAATTGCTCAGGGCGTTGTTTTTGATGTGAAAGGCTCTGGAGAATATAATGGTAGTTATCAGGAAGAATAAATAATAAATGAATAATTTATCAAATATAACTTAATTTTATTAATTAAAAAGCAAGAATGTCCTAAATTGCTTTGAAAATAATAAAAAATGAGAAATATGGGTAATCAAATCATTTCTATAGATTATCCACATTATTTTTATTATAAAGCCCTATCCAATCCATCAACTGATTCTGGATTAGCTAAAGTACTAATATCCCCCACATCTTCTTCTTTAACCTTGGCCTTAATAACTCGGCGCATAATTTTTCCAGATCTAGTTTTAGGGAGGTCATCTACAAAACCAATGAATGCCGGGCTGGCTATAGGGCCTATTGATTCCCTTACATGTTCTCTAAGCTGATTTTTAAGTTGAGGAGATGCTTCAAATTCTTGTTTTAAAATTACAAATGCTGCTATTTCTTCTCCTTTAAGAATATCCGGTTTCCCCACTACTGCTGATTCAGCTACGGCAGGGTGACTTACCAGGGCCGATTCTACCTCAGCCGTGCTTATTCTATGGCCTGCAACATTTAGAACATCATCTTCTCTTCCTTGAATCCAGAAATATCCATTTTTATCTTTACGGGCCACATCCCCACTTAGATAGATTCCTGGAAACTTGCTCCAGTATGCCTCCACATATCGGTCTGGATCCCCATATAATGTACGAAACATTGCCGGCCATGGGGTTTTCAAAACCAGATGACCTCCACTTTCAGTAAGCGAATTTCCATCATCATCCACTATATCTGCCTGAATTGTAGGAAATGGCTTAAATGTGGAGCCTGGTTTTAATTCAGTTATAGGGAGGGGAGTTATAATATGCATTCCGGTTTCTGTCTGCCACCAGGTGTCCATTATAGGACATTTACGGTTACCAGCATTTTTATGATACCAAATCCATGCTTCAGGATTTATAGGCTCTCCTACAGATCCTAAAAGTCTTAATGTATTTAAATCATATTTTTGAGGCCATTTTTCGCCGTATTTCATGAACAATCTAACTGTGGTTGGTGCCGTGTAAAAAATACTTACCCCATAATCCCCTATCATTTTCCAGAACCTTCCAGGGTCTGGATAATCCGGGGTGCCTTCAAACATGAGTGAAGTGGCCCCCATTAAAAGAGGAGCATACACAATATAGCTATGGCCGGTAATCCAGCCCACATCTGCCGCACACCACCAAATATCACTATCTTTAATGTCAAAAACAAATTTTAAAGTAGTATATGTGCCTACCGCATATCCTGCATGGGTGTGGAGAACTCCTTTTGGTTTTCCAGTTGTTCCAGAAGTATATAAAATAAATAAAGGATCTTCACTATCCAATTGCTCGGTTTCACATTTAGCACTTTCTTTTTTTAGAATTTCATCCCAGAATACATCCCTTCCTTCTTTCATTCCCACATTGCTGCCCGTATTTTGCACAACAATGACTTTTTCAATACTAGGGATATCATCCATAACCATATCCAAAGTATCTTTAAGTTTAATATCTTTTCCTCGTCTGTGAAATCCGTCTGCAGTAATAGCTACCTTGGCCTTAGCATCATTGGCCCTTTCCTGGAAAGCTTTGGCCCAAAATCCTGAAAATACAACGCTATGAATGGCCCCTATTTTAGCACAGGCCAGCATGGCAATGGGAAGCTCTAATATCATGGGCAAATATATGCCCACTCGATCCCCTTTTTTAACACCCATTTTTTTTAGGGCATTGGCCAGACGGTTCACTTCACGGTATAATTCAAAGTAAGTGAGTTTTTTTACCTCACCCGCCTCGCTTTCCCAGATATATGCAACTTTGTTCTTTCTAGAGGTTTTAATATGCCGGTCAAGAGCATTATGCACAATATTGAACTTCCCATCTACAAACCACTGGGCATGAGGAGGTTTCCAATCTAATACTTGATTATATGGCTCAAACCATTCTAATTCTTGGGCCATTTCATTCCAAAACCATTCTAAATCTTCATTTGACTTTTCAATGAGCTCTTCGTAATTTTTTATGTTATGCGAATCCATCCACTGTTTAATATTACTTTGAGCTATCATTTCTGGGTCTGCTTCAAATTTACGTTCTTCTTTAAGTAGAGTATCTAAATTTTTAGACATTTTATCCCCTTCCCCCACAAATTTGACTTGATATAATTAATTATTCTCGCCTTGCATGCAATTAAACTGGAGTATTAAATAAAGTATAATATGTAATTTCATCTTTGAATAGTTTACTGGATTTTTAATAAATGAGAGTAATATAATGAAATTTTAAACAAGAATTATTCAAATAAATTAAATTTAAAATTAGAGAATACTAAATATAATTAAATATTTCTTTTACAAAATATTAAAACAATGAATAAATCATCCATGATGAAACCAGAAAAAATTAGTTGTGCAAAGGCAATTATAAATATTCTAGAACAAGAAGATGTTGAATGGATTTTTGGACATCCTGGAGAACAAATACTATCTTTATATGATGCCCTGAGATCATCACCAATAAATCACGTTTTAGTTCGTCATGAACAATCAGCAGCCCATGCTGCAGACGGCTATGCTCGTGCATCTGGAAAATTTGGAGTATGTGTGGCTACTGCAGGTCCTGGTGCTTTAAACTTAGTTATGGGCGTTGCTACTGCTTACCGAGACTCGATTCCCATATTAGTAATTACTGGAGATGTTCCCACAAAGCAAAGAGGCCAGAATACATTTCAAGACATTGACCTCTGTTCAGTATTTAAGCCAATTAGCCGAAAAACTTTCTATTCCTCTAATGTCAAAGAAGCCATTTCAAATTTGAAAAAATCCATTGCAATGCTAAAAAAAGGGCCAACCGGGCCAGTCCATCTTAATTTACCTAAAGATGTTCTGGATGAATTTATTGATGAAAATATTATTTTTAAATTGGACATTGATTTTGAATCTGGAAGTCTCGGAAATTCGCAATCAAATTTATCACAACTAAAAAAAGTAGTTGAATCAATTAAATCTGCTAAAAAACCATTAATAGTTGCTGGTGCGGGTTTAGTTTGGTCAGGTGCTTTAAATGAGATTAGAAAATTTGTTAATAAAAGCCACATCCCCCTGGCCACCACTTATCATGGCCGCGGAATATTAAGAGAAGATGATGATTACTGTGTGGGCCTTATTGGAAATCGAGGAACTCCAGTGGGCAATTACGCCGGTGCCAATTGTGATCTGGTTTTAGGTTTAGGTTGTCGTTTTTCAGAGCGAACATTTACTGGAATAGGTTCTGGAGAAAATAATCCGCAGATTATTCAGGTCAATATGGATCCTGAAACATTAAAAGGAGATATTAACCTTCAAATGGATGTTAAAGAATTTTTAAATGAAATTATGAAAATTTCAGAATCATCAAGGCCTGAATATGACCCCCATATCAAATCATGGTTAGAAGAATTGCAAGTATACTCAAAAGACCATCCCGCACCATATGATACTGAATTTTTTTATTCCAAGGTTCCTTTAAAACCCCAACAAGCCATAAAAGAAATTTTAGACGGTTCAGGTGATTCAACCATTGTTAATGATGCTGGAACCCACACCACTTGGGTAACTCTTTATAAAAAAGTCTTAAGGCCATTTTCAATGCTATTTTCAGGAGCATTTGGGCCCATGGGATATGGTCTGCCTGCTGCCATCGGAGCATGTTTTGCTAGGCCCAGTGAAAGCATAGTGGCCATTATAGGGGATGGTGGATTTCAAATGACAATCCAAGAATTGGCTACAGTTCATCAAAACAATTTAACTATGGTTATATGTATAATCAACAATAGTTCACTGGGTATTATCCGCCAATGGCAGGAAATGTACCATAGCGGCACCTATGAAATAGAACTGGAAAACCCGGACTTTGTTAAGTTGGTCCAGGCCTATGGAATTGAAGCCGTAAGAGTTGAATCCCCTGGAGAAGTATTTAAATTTGTTAAAAAAGGAATTGAAATGAAAAAACCATTCCTGATTGACATTTCGGTGAAAGAAGAGAATATACCACTTCCCGATTTTATAAAAGAATGATTTTATTGATTGAATTTTATATATGGTTAAGATTTTGTTAATCTGTAAAAATATTCCAAATATAAATCAAAATAAAATATAACTCAATGAATAGAAATATTAATCGAAATGACCAAAGATAATTTATTAATATATTCTGACTTATGACAAGTGAACGGAATTGCTACTAAATATCCTGTTCTGGAAACCATGAACTGTTCCTTGGAAGAACTTAAAAAGCTTCAAAAAAAGGCCTTCCTGTCTTTTTATCTTAGACCGGATTATTTGATAACCCAGGCACGTAAAGATGGATTTGTGCTTATAAAAACGGCTGCAGCGATTTTTAAAGAAGTTTAATTCTAGTTAAATTAAAAAATTAATATTTAATCAATTAATAGATGCTGATTAATTAGTCAAAATTATAAAAGAGTATATATTTTTCTAAAAATAAATAAAAAAGATAAAAATAAGAAATTATTAATCGTAAAAATAAAAATAACGATTAAATATTTAATTAGATATTATTTGGCAAATAAGTATCTGCCACAGCAGCTACACCTTCACCCATATTCACTTCGAAACCTAGCTCCCTAAGAGTCATTTCCAGAGCAGAAAAGGTAGTAATGAGTTCTCTGTGAGTAATATTACCCATGTGGCCTATTCTGAAAATGTTTCCCTTGAGGTGGTCTTGGCCACCGGCCAGTTCTACCCGATATTTGTTTCTCATGGTTCCTCGAAGTTCTCCATCACTTACTCCTTCAGGCATGTTTACAGCCGTAACCGTAGTAGACGATACAGATTCATCCGGGAATAATTCCAAGTTTAAGGCTTTTATAGCATTTCTAGTAGCTTTTGCAGCTATTTGATGCCTTTTAACTCTGTTGACCAGGCCTTCTTCCATAATGATGTCCAGTGCTTCATGCATAGCATACATTAAAGAGACAGATGGTGTGTAAGGAGTTTCTGGTGGTTGAGCAGCACCACTCTTGCGGTATTTTTTCATGTTAAGGTAGTAACTTTTTGCTTCAACTTTATCCACTACATCCCATGCATCATTACTTAAAGTAATAGCAGCCATGCCTGGAGGCGCAGCCATACACTTCTGGGATCCAGTGACACAGATGTCAATTCCATATCCATCCACATCTACTTCATCTCCAGCAAGTGAAGAAACCGTATCTACCACGTAAAGAGCATCATAGTCGCTCATTATTTTTCCAATTTCTTTAATAGGGTTTGAAACACCCGTGGAGGTTTCATTGTGCACTACAGTGACAGCCTTTATGTCTTCATTCTCTTCTAAGGCATATCCAATCTCGTCAGGGTTTACACCTTTTCCCCATTCCACATCAATAACTTCACTCTGGCCACCAAATGCATCAACGATTTGACCAAATCTTTGGCCGAACTTTCCGCCAACCAAACTCAGTATTTTATCTCCCGGGTTGATAATATTGGCCATAGCCGCTTCCATAGCAGCAGTACCGGACCCAGTGATAAGATAAGACTTATTATTTGTCCGGAAGACATCAGACATCATTTCTGTAGTTTCGCTCAGAATTTTACCGAATAAAGCGCTTCGGTGATTCACAATGTTCTCGGACATGGCTTTCAGGACTCGGGGAGCCACCCGTGTCGGCCCGGGAATCATTAGCAATGTTTCATCCATTTTTAAAAAACCTCCAAATGATTTACAGCTTATAAAAGAGCTTGAATTATAATCCACACCAGGACTTCATATGTCCCTAGTTTATATCTAAATTATTCTAACTTAAAAACCTTATTTAACATCAAATGATGCAAGTTAATATTTACTAATATTTTTATCCAAATCATGTGAAATGTACAAATTTGGTTAGTATTTTTAACTAATAAAATGATGAACTAAATCCAGAATACTAAATTCATATTTTATTAATTTTAATTTAATTGAACTTCATTTAATAAATGATTATGTAAGAAGAATAAGTAGAAAAGATCATTGCAAACAAAATTCATTTCATTTAAAAAAAATATGATAAAAAATATTCCCAAATATTTATTTTGATGTAGTTTCTAATTTAATCTAATGGAAATTGAAACCTGGATAGCATGGTATAAAGAAATACTCCAGAATTTTGGATTTGATAGAAAGTCTGATGAAGAATCTGCGGAGTATCTGAATGATTATTTAAAAAATCAGTTTATCAATGATAATAGTGATAAAAAAGCTATTTATTTTAGTGATTTGCCTACCAGAGAAAATATTATTGTTTTTGGGGCCGGTCCATCCCTTAAAAAGCATATAAATCAACTTAAACCAAAAATAACTGCAAATCCAAATCAATTTATTCTAATATCTGCTGATGGGGCCACTACTGCCTTAATAGAAGATAATATAGTCCCCCATATAATTGTGACCGATTTAGATGGTAAATTAGAAGATATTCTAAAGGCCAATACACAAGGTGCATTTTTAGTTGTTCATGGTCATGGAAACAATCTAGATGCTTTAAAATTAAACTTAAATGATTTGAAAAATGTTCTGGGCACCACCCAAAGTTACCCTTTAGAATATGTTCATAATTTCGGTGGTTTTACTGATGGCGATCGAGCCGTGTTTCTAGCTGTGAAATTAGGTGCCAAAAATATTATTATGGCTGGTATGGATTTTGGAGAAGTAGTTACCAAATATTCCAGGCCAGATATGAAAGATGCTACTGGGCCGGCCGATGATATTAAGAAATTGAAGTTAAAATATGCTGAACGGTTAGTGGAATGGATAGAAAAGAATGAAGATGTTTCTATTTATAATTTAGCTAAAAAAAGAATATTCTGATTTGAATGATTTATTTTAATTTTATTTATTAATAATAATTGATTTTTGGAAAGCAGAATCTGTATATAAAAATTATAAATCCCCTAAGATTTATAGAAAACTTTAAATACTTAAAATTTTAAATTTAAAATTAAGTGAATCTATGTCAGTCTGAATCTGTGAAATCATATTCCCCCAAGAATATTCATTTTTGACCTCTAGATTTAACATAGATTCACCATTTATTCTCATGGAAACTCCATAAAAAATAAAATTATTATTAATGATCCTTTTTTAAATAAAATTTATTCTCCAGATTATACACATACTTTATTAATTAATGAAACCAACTATCTTTATGGGAATTGAAGATATTTTATTACACGATGAGACCATCTTCAAAAATATTAATGCTTTTGACCCGGATTATTTGCCAGAGAGCTACAAATACCGGGATTCACAGATGGAAGCCCTTGCAATATGCATTAGGCCAGCTTTAAAAAAGGGAAGACCCATTAATGTAGTTGTTTTAGGTTCATGTGCTACTGGAAAAACCACGGCCATTAAAAAAATATTTGACATGGTAGAACACAATTCAGAGAAAGTTGTTTGTTGTTATATTAACTGTCAACTCCATACTACTCGTTTTGGAATTTTCTCTCAAATTTATCAGCGAGTGTTTGGACATTTCCCCCCAGAAACAGGAGTTCCTTTTTCTAGAATTTATCAAAAAATTATGCAACATCTTGTATCTGAAGAAAAAGCTCTGGTTGTGGCCTTAGATGATGTTAATTATCTTTTCCACAGCAAAAATGCTAACAAAATCTTTTACGACATACTTCGGGCCCATGAGGTATTTCCAGGTGCTAGAACTGGAGTTTTTGCCATTTTATCAGACATAGAATTTAGATTTGCCCTGGATAAAAATGTTAATTCTATTTTCATTCCTCAGGACGTTATATTTCAGCCCTATGCGCGAGAAGAAATATATAGCATCCTTAAAGAAAGAACTAGTCTTGGTTTTTATCCTGAAGTAATTTCTGATGAAATATTAGATGAGATAGTAGAACGGACTTCAGAGAGCGGTGATCTTAGAGTAGGTATAGACCTCTTAAGAGTTTGTGGAAATTTAGCAGAATCAGAAGCTTCTAGAACAATCGAAAACAAACATTTAGACGAAGCTTTAAAACGAACAGGGCCTGCAAGTTTAGCTCACACCCTTAATTCTCTTTCAGATCTTGAAAATAGTCTTTTAGAATTAATAATTAATTTTAAAGATGAAAATTTAACTGCTGGAAGCCTATATGAATTATTTAAAAAAGATACTGGGACTAGCTATTCCTCATTCAATCGAACCCTGGATAAACTGGAATTTCTCCGGTTAATTGATACCAAGTTCACTGGAAAAGGAATGAGAGGGAATTCCCGGCTAATAATATTAAGATTTAGCCAGGATGAAATCAATAAATGCATGGTTCAACCCTAATCACCAGATTGATGAGAGGGGTGGGGTTTTAAATTATTTCTGCCATTTTGAGTGCTTGGGGAGGCAAAATTATGGTTAAACGTTTATGATTTAACAATGACCATAATTTATATTAAAATCCGGCAGGATAATTAGAGTTAGGGGCACCAGCCACAAAAAGTATGCTGAATATAAGTACCCCAGCGATAAAGAGCATCACCATGCATGATTGAACATTAATAGCCCTTAAGTCAAATAAAGGCTCTTTTTTTCTTAGATTTGGGATTGAATTGGACTTACCAACTTTAAACATTTAAATCACTTCCACAATACTATCATTGACTTAAAGAGTATTTAAGAAAAGAGATAGAGAGCGTGTGAAAAGTAATTATATTATATTTCAATATTTTTAGTTTCACAAAATCTAAAATAAAAAAAGGTTCAAATAGGATATAATATAATAAATTATTCATCAAATAAACCTATTTATCAAATTTAAACCATTTTACTATTCTTTAATTAAAAATTAAATAAGGAGCGCTAATATTTTGGATAATAATTTAAAAGAAAATAAATCTGAAGATGCAGCATTGAAGTTTGAATTCTTTGATGTAACTGCTGATGCAGGATTTTGGGCCTATGGTTCCACCCTAGAAGAGTCTTATGAAAATGCAGGCCTGGCCATGTTTGAAATAATGACTGATACCACGAAAGTTTCTCCAGTAGTTAAAAAAGAATTCACCATTGAATCTGAAGATAAAGTTTCGCTTCTATACGATTGGCTGGAAGAGTTATTGTTTTTACATGATGTGGAGTTCATTCTTTTTTCCAAATTTAAAGTAAACATAACCCCCTTAGAAGAAGGTTATAAATTAAAAGCAGAAGTTTGGGGAGATGAAATCAATCGAGAAATCCATGAACAGAGAGATGAAGTAAAGGCCGTTACTTTTCACCTCATGGAAGTGAATAAGGAAAATAGATATAGTGTGAGGGTTATTTTGGATTTATAGGAATATTTTAATATTTATTTTATATTTATTTTAATAAATATTCCAGTTTTATAAAAACTTTAGTATCGTGTATAAATATAAATGCCAAAATACACAAATGGTTTATTAACTTAAAATTGAATTTCAGAGTTTTAGATTATCAAATTATGTATATAAATAAAATATTTTTAATTTTAGCTGTTTATAGTGAATTATTATATTAAAATAACTTGAAAATAAATTAAAAGCTTAAAAAAACAGCACAGAGGGTTTATCATGAGTATGGAAGAAGTATTAACCAGAGTTAGAGACTGTGTCTGGGAAGTGCCCACCAGCTATAAAAAGGGCATGCGAGTCCCTGGAAGAATTTTTCTGAATGATGTGGCCATAAAAGAATTAGAACCGGGTGCTGTGGATCAGGTGGCCAATGTGGCTTGTTTACCTGGTATTCAAAAGTTTTCCATAGGCTTACCTGACATTCACTTTGGTTACGGATTCAGTATCGGAGGAGTAGGGGCATTTAGTGCTCGTACAGGTGTTATCAGTCCGGGCGGGGTTGGGTTTGATATTAACTGTGGAGTAAGGATGTTACGTACCAACCTCACCGAGGATGAAGTACGTCCCAAGATGAAAGAACTCATTGATGCCCTATTCATAAACGTTCCCTCCGGAGTAGGGAGTAAGGGTCAAATAAGGCTTAAAGAAGGTCAAATTGACGAAGTACTGAACAATGGAGCGGAATGGGCCGTAGAAAATGGATACGGTTGGGACCATGATCTGGAATATCTAGAAGAGAACGGGAAAATGAAAGAAGCCGATTCTGAAAAAGTCTCTGAAAAGGCCAAAAAGAGAGGAATTCCACAGTTAGGTTCTCTAGGATCAGGAAACCACTTTTTAGAAGTGCAAAAAATAGAAGAAATTTTTGACCCCGATGTAGCTAAAACCTTTGGGGTCAAACCTGGCGAAGTGGCGGTGCTCATACACTCCGGTTCCCGAGGATGCGGACACCAGGTGTGTTCTGACTACCTTAGAACCATGGATAGGGCTTATAAACGACATAAAATTAATATCCCAGACCGGCAACTGGCCTGTGCCCCAGTAGATTCTGATGAAGCACAAGACTACTTTAAGGCCATGTCTGCGGCAGCCAACTATGCCTGGGCCAACCGACAAATGATTGTGCACTGGGTAAGGGAATCTTTTGAGCAAATATTCCACAAAAGTGCCGAAGATATGGAAATGAACATAATTTATGATGTAGCTCACAACATAGCCAAAAAAGAAGTACATGAAATTAAAGGAAGGAAAACTGAAGTCTATGTCCACCGGAAAGGAGCCACCCGGGCCTTTGGTCCAGGGAGAAAAGAACTGCCATCAGTCTACCAAAAAACGGGTCAGCCAGTGATCATTCCTGGAACTATGGGAACTGCTTCTTATCTGTTACATGGGACTCAAACAGCTATGGAAGAAACTTTTGGTTCAACTGCACACGGTGCCGGACGTAAAATGAGTCGAGCCGGTGCAAAAAGAGAATTTAAGGGCGAAGAAGTCCAAAAATATTTGGCCAGTATAGGAATTGTGGTTAAGGCCACATCCATGCCAGTAGTAGCAGAAGAAGCACCTGGCGCTTATAAAGATGTGGATGAAGTTGTTAAAACAGCAGATGAAGCAGGGATATCAAAATTAGTAGCTAAAATGGTACCTTTAGGTGTGGCTAAGGGTTAACAACCTCATATTCCACTTTATTTTTAATTTATATTTAATTCCTTTTTTAAAAGAAATAGATAAAATTAATTTTATTAACAACTCACACTTCTTAATAAAATTTTAAAAATTATAGCAGGTGCAACTCATGATAGGAATAATTGGCGGTACTGGGGTCTATGAAATTACAGATCAAGCTCATGATGTAGAAAAAAAGGTTTTAAAAACTCCTTATGGCGACTCACCGGAAATCTCACTTTTTAAACTACATGATCGAGACATTGCATTCATTCCCCGCCATGCAGAAGGCCATGACTATCCACCACACATGATAAATTACCGGGCCAATATTTGGGCCTTGAAAAAAATAGGTGTTAAACAAATAATTGCCACCAATGCCGTGGGATCTCTTCAAAAATCTATTCAACCCGGTGATTTTGTTATACCTCATGATTTTCTTGATTTTACTAAATTAAGGTCAAGTACATTCTATGATAAGCGAACTGTGCATGTAGATATTACCAACCCATATTGTGATAAAATTAGAAAGGCCATGATTTCTGCAGGAGACTTAGTTGATCAAGGAGTATATGTCTGCACCGAAGGGCCTCGATTTGAAACTGCAGCTGAAATTAAAATGTTTCAGACATTGGGCGGCACACTAGTGGGGATGACCGGTATTCCTGAAGCAGTGCTGGCCCGAGAAGTAGAAATGTGCTATGCCAGTGTCTGTTTAGTATCCAATTATGCGGCATCAATTTCTCCAGATAAATTAACCATTGACGAAGTCTTTGAGATAATGGAAAAACAAAAACATGAACTGGTGAAATTAATAAACCATACCATTGAGTTTATGCCTTCTGAAAATGATTGTTCTTGTCAAAAAGCCCTGGAAGGGGCGGAAGTAGATGAAATAGACGAAGTTTAAGTTTTTTTCTTAGGGCATTATGTCTATTCATTTAATGAAAAAAATTTTATTGCCTTCTTCTAAAATTATCTAATTTTACCTTTTTTTCTTCTTATTATTTTTTAATTAAGTAATTCTCTTAAAAAATTAATTAAAGGCTTTGTAAAATAAAAATTAATTAAACGATTTAAGGGGCGAAAACATTCCATAAACCGTGGAAAATATATGATGCATACGTTTTTCCAGTTTTTAACCGTAAATATCCCACAATCAAACCTAAAACTATTCCAATTCCCATCTTAGAAACCAGAATCATGGTCAGGTTCGTATGGACCACCATAGGATGAATTAAAAATACATCTAGATATCCTAAATGCCATATACTGAAAAGCATAGTGACCGTTATCCATGTTAAAAATCCTGAATTAATCATTTCACCGGAATTTTCGATTTTATTCCAGATATAACCCAGGAACATGAATTCTTCAAATGCAGGAGTAATCAGGCCAAAAATTATACCCATTACCAGAACATCAGCCTCCCAGCTAAAGGTGTAGGGAGTAAAAACTAGGAAAATCAGCAATCCGATTCCAAAAGCATATATTATCCTAGTTCTGGTTTTTATATCATCCCAATTGAGACTTAATTCTTTTAAGGATGGTTTAAAATATAATAATAGAATTAAAGCAGTTATTATAATACTCAAACTATTAATAATCTGGAAAATAGTTGTATTATCTCCGGGGGCCACCAACCACCACAAAGAAAACATTATTCCGGCCAGTAATAGTTGTATCAAAATTAAGGCTAGAACTATTTTTAATAGTAGTTTTAAAAAATTATTTCAATCATTAGTCGTCTTGAAAAGTTGTAATTTAATTCCTCATTTAATTTTAAATCTTCATTAATAATTCTTAATTTTGGCGTTTTATTACAAATTAATCCCCATAAACAAATACATCCTCGATTTGGACCTTGAAGAATCGTGAAATTTTGAAAGCCAGACTTAAAGAAGGATCGTACTTATTTTTCTCTATGGCAATGATAGTTTGGCGAGTGACCCCTAATTCATGAGCCAGATCCTCTTGAGTAATGTCCTGCATAGCCCTGAAGACTTTTAATTTATTTTCCATGGTTAAACACCGGATAAATATTCAAATTCCACATCAACTTTTTATCATTTGATTTCCACCCATTTAGTGGCCGAATCAACTATTTTATTTTTTTATAGCTTCCAATAGGACCAATACTTTCATTTAATCCTTTTCTTAAATTTAAATAAATACTAGTAATGGGACTATCACGTGAAGCACAATATCTGCAGAAAAGTGAGATATCATGGCTGATTCAAGTCCTTTTTTCCAGTAAAGCCATCCAAATATAATTCCACCTAAGGCATTTAAAGCAATGGTGCGAATAATTAGTAAGGGAGTTATGGTGGTTATGCTCATTAAAGCGGGTAAATGACCGGCTCCAAAAATGACTGCTGACAGGACAATTCCCAACCATATACTGATTTTAGTCGGTCTTCCATCTTTTGTTTGTTTGATTTTATAGAATATCCACACTAATAAAGTCATTAAGAACAGTCTTAGCATGATCTCCTCATTTATTCCCCCATAAAAAGATGCTAGGAAACCCTGCCACGCAGGAGGATTTATAGAACTGGCCTGAGCTACATTAATAGTCACTCCCATAGTGGAAAATAATAAATCCAACCCAACCATCAAGACACCGGCCAGTAATCCCAGCCCAATAGATATTCCTAGGATGGATTTTAAATTACTTTTTATTTTTCTACCTTCTAACCAGCTTTCTAATATTGGAAGTCCTAATCCAACTTTCTTTGCAAGTTTAAGTCCTATAAAAATGGTAATTGCAAAAATAATAGCATTCTGAATAATTTGTCCTGCAATTAATAAGTAAACCGAAACTGGTAAATTTTCAGGTATTCCACCTTGAAGTGTAAAAACATACGGTAGGATGGCTATTACTCCAAAAATACTGGCCATCCATAAAATTAAAAATAATTTCCTGTTCATATTCATTATATCAACTCTCATTTAGACCTGGGCGTTATCAAATTTATTTTAATATTTTTGACTGTAGTAAACACGAGAAATCATATAAATAGCCAGACATGAAACTGCAGATCCTATTAAAGTATAGCCCGTCAGAGTCCACTCAGGAAAGCTATCTCTAAGGGCCAAAATGATTATACCTACATAAAATATAACTGCCAAAAAAATTCCCAGAGTCATGGATGATGCTTTTTCATTAATTAACTGGGTTCTTTCATCCTCTACCACATTGCCATCACCTTGAAACATCTCTTTTAGATTGTCTTTTTTAAGGTAGATAATCGGGATTTCTATAATAACTATTAAAATAGCAAGTAAAACTAAATAAATACTTCCAATAATCAGTCCAGCCACCCATAAACCAGTTGCAAAAGCTGAAACTATTTTTAAAATCATTCCTTGTTGTTTAAGATTCATGATAAATTCACCTTCATAAAATTCACTATGTAAACTATACTTTACATTATGTAATATAAAGTTTACTATATGTCAATTATGATTAACATCAAAAATCAAGAAGAAGAAGAAGAAGAAGAAGAAGAGTAGAAAAGTGTTTAACAGTTAAAAACAGTTCAGAATATTAAAAAAATAAATAATGCACCAAATACTTAAAAATTGTAAATAAAATAAAAAAAATAGATCTGTAAAAATTACCAGTAAAATAATATAATAAAAAATAAATTATTTGAAAAAATGGCCCTTATTTTTTTCTTTTAGTTAAAGGATTGCCATTTTCAATAAGGTTTAGGGTAATCTTTTCAAATTCGTCCCATAAAGAGGGAGCTTCCTCTTTAAATCGGTTAGAACGAGGTAATGTGGATAATTTAGCACCACTGGAAGCATAGGTACTGTTATACTCCCTATCTTTAGTATCTAAATCTATTAGTTTAGTGTAAATAGATTTAAGGGCATCTAAACAATGATTAAAAGACGAAACTGCTATTATTTCTTTATCAACAAATGTTATTGGTAAAAAAGAAGCTTGTTTACCCCACATATCATTATTCCATGAGGGTTTAGGCATTTTAATCAATTTATGTGCCAGATCAATCTTTAGTTCGTCATTTTCAGTTTCGTATTCTTCTGAATTGTTTAATTTATACCAGAAATCCTTAAGTAATTCTATATTTCTCTCATTTTCCAGGGAAATTAAAGTTCTGGTTGAATTAATTTTACTTCTTTTTGATCGTTTATGTCTACGTAAATTACTTATCTCACTAGATACAAGGCCCATAGTCACCCCAAGCATGGTGGAGATTATAGGAATATATCCTGTTATTTCAGATGGGAAAAAATCAACTCCAAATATAATTTTTATTATTTTATAATTTGAAAATAAATGAATTTAAAATAAAAATAGCATACCCTACATATTTCAATTTTATCAATATTCAATAAATTTCGTTATACTATAATATTGTTTTGAGTTCCTTATAAAGGTACTGATTAAATTAATTATTAAATAAAATTTTATTTTTACATGCAATTTCTGAGATAAATATTTGTTTAATAACATTCTAAAAGTATTACATTGAATGGAATCTAAATTTCGTTAGAAATAGAGGTTATGAATTAAATAAATTAATAAAATAACATTTAGGAGATTCTATAATGAAAAAAGTCCTATTAATATGTGCCAGCCCGCGAAAAAAAAGCAATACTATGCAAGTAATGGAAAAATGTGCCGAAGAAATAGAGAAAAACGGCCTGGAAACCGAAATAATATCCCTTAGAAAGATGACTATTGATTCTTGTCATGCTTGCGGTAAGTGCAAAAAAATCAAAAAGTGCAAACTGGATGATGGATTAAACGACATCATAGACAAAATAAGAGAATCTGAAGGTTTCATTGTAGGAAGCCCAGTTTACTTTGGTACTGCCCGTGGATCACTCATGGCCGCTTTACAAAGAATAGGAATGGTTTCCAAATCAACAGACAACTTTTTAAGCTGGAAAGTTGGAGGCCCTATTGTCGTAGCACGTAGGGGCGGGCATACTGCCACCATACAAGAATTATTAATGTTTTATTTCATAAATGAGATGATTATACCTGGATCCAACTACTGGAATATGGCCTTTGGATGGGCCCCGGGTGAAGTGGAAGAAGATACCGAAGGAATGGAAACCATACGCTTATTTGGAGAAAATGTGGCTAAATTAATTAACAAAATCAGCGAATAATTGAATCCAGTCATCTAACTAAAAAATTTATAATTATTTAATTTTTTAATCTTAATTTATTTTATTAAAAAAAACAATATAAAATTTAATGAGGATTAACCATGAAAATAGCTGTAGCATCTTCAGACGGAATTAATGCAGACCTTCACTTTGGAAAAGCAGATCATTTTTCCATATATGAATTTAACGAAGAAAAGGCCATTTTTGTTGAAAGAAGAAATGTTTCCATAACAGAAGGTGAAAAACATCAGTGGAAACGACCATTAGACATTATAGAAGACTGTGAAATGGTTATATGTGTACAGGCCGGAATGAATGGTAAATTTGGCCTGGAACAAAAAGGAATAAAACTGGTAGAAGACGAAGGAACTGTAGAAGAAGTTCTTGATCGTTACATAAAACATTATAATTTCATGAAAAAACCGATTTGATAATTTAAATCTTTATTATATTAAAATTAAGCTAGTTCATTATATTAAAAATATTTTATTAAAATTATTGAAATTTTATTAAAATCTAAAAATTTAAAAATTTAATTTTTGTAGTTCTTTAATAAGATTATAAATTAATATTAAAATTTTTTCATATAGCACAAGGTTAAATATAAGGATACTCAAAAATAGGAACACTTCAATTTATTGGCGGTGCAAACTTTTTTAAAAATTTACTGGAAATAAACTCAATACATTTATAAATCATGAATGTGACTTTATAATAAAGGCATAATAGATTTTTTTCAGTTTTGTAATTATGTAGTTGATTTAATAATGTAGTTGATTTAATATTTATTTGAATTTGATAACTAGAAATTTGATATTATTTCAAAATTCTTTTTACCCGATTTTACAATTTAAGGTGATAATATGGCTAAAGCGCGACGAAGAAGAGTACGTGATACATGGAAAGAGAAACAATGGTACAAAATTACTAGTCCTAAAGCATTCGGAGGAAGCGAAATCGGGATTACACCTGCAAAGGACCCTGAGTTTCTCCTTAAAAGAAGAATAGACACTACTATGAGAGAATTAACTGGTGACTTCTCTAAACAATACGTGAAATTAAAATTCCAAATTAGTGAAGTGGCCGGAGATACTGCAGGAACCCGATTCATCGGACATCAAGTAACTACCGATTATGTTAGAAGTATGATCCGAAGAGGAACCAGTCGAATCGATGCTCCAGTTATTGTTAAAACTAACGACGGATTCACTATGAAAGTGCACATGCTCGCAATAACCACTAGAAGGGCCAAGTCTTCCCAGCAAAAATTCATGAGGGAAACTATTCAGCAACTATTAATCAAGATTGCCGCTGACAAGAGCTTTGAACAAGTAATCGAAGGACTAGTTACTGGTAAAATAGCTTCTGAAATTTACCATAAGGCTAAAAAAATCTACCCTCTAAAGAGAGTAGAAACTATTAAGACCCAGGTCTTAGAAGAGCCACAATAGATTTAACTCAAATTAAATCTATTTTTTTAAATAAATATAAAACTTATAAAAATATGGAATGGGACCGGTTATGATATACTGGGGATATGTGATCCTTTGCTCAATCATGGGCCTTGTTACTTACTTTAGAGGGGCTCTTGACTTCTGGGGATCTCTTTTCATGGTTATCATGGGTCTTATAATTATATTATCTGCCGGTTTCAACTGGCTGCTTTTAATTCTTATTTTTCTTATTTTAGGCCTGGTATCAACCAAATACAAACATCAGTATAAAAAAGAACTTGGTGTGTATGAAGGTACTAGATCTGCAAAAAACGTTATTTCTAATGGGCTCGTGCCTTTTGTAATGGCCGCATTTGGATATTACGATGGTTTTGTAGGTGGATTTATTGGTTCAGTGGCTACCGCTACCGCCGATACTATGGCCAGCGAAGTTGGGGTTACCCAAACACCTCGTCTGGTTACCACCCTTAAAAAGGTAGCTCCTGGTACAGATGGAGGAATATCAGTTTTAGGAACTGCTGCAGGTATTTTAGGGGCAGGACTAATTGGAATATTTGCATATTTACTGGGAATTCTCCCCGACCCTTTTGTTTGCTTAAAAATATCAATAATAGCAGGTACTGTAGGCTGTTTTATGGACAGTTTCCTGGGAGCAATTTTCGAGAGAAGAAATTATATTACTAATGAGCACGTTAATCTCCTGGCGACCCTCACAGGGGCATTTCTGGGAATTATACTGGTTTAAGCACTTTACTTAGAGTTGATAACATGAAAGGGATAATAATGATAATCGACGGGATGGCAGATCGTCCCTTAAAAGAATTGGATAATAAAACTCCGCTTGAAGCGGCTAAAACCCCCAACATGGACAAAATGGCAAAAATAGGTATCAACGGAATAATGGATCCTATAAAACCAGGTATAAGGGCCGGAAGTGATACTTCCCACATTTCAATACTGGGATATGATCCTTATCAAGTTTACACTGGTAGAGGGCCATTTGAAGCTGCTGGCGTTGGAATAGAAGTCCTGCCGGGAGATATTGCATTTCGTTGCAATTTTTCCACTGCTAGTGAAGAAGGACTTATAATCGACCGTCGAGCAGGGAGAATACGTGAAAAAACAAAACAATTAGCTTCAAGTCTCAATTCCATTCAGTTAGAAGGATTTGAAGATGTTGAAATCATTTTCAAAGAGTCCACCGGCCACAGGTCAGTTTTAGTGCTTAGAGGTAGCGGATTATCTGATCAAGTTAGTGATGCGGATCCTAAAAAAGAAGGAAAGGCCCCTAAAGAAATTTTAGGTCTTGATGGATCTACTGAAGCTGAAAAAACAGCCAGAGTACTTAATAAATTCGTAAGTGAATCTTATAATATTTTAAAGGACCATCCTCTCAATTTAGAGCGAATTGAAGCAGGAAAACCACCAGGGAATATAGTTCTTCCCCGAGGGGCCGGGGCCGTGCCAGATGTGCAGCCCTTCAATGAAAAATATGGTCTCAAGTCTGCATGTATAGCTGAAACTGGCCTTATAATGGGCATTGGGAAGTTAGCAGGTATGGACATCATTGAAGTAGAAGGAGCCACTGGTGGGGCGGATACTGACCTAGACAGTATAAGTCAAAGCATTATTGAAAATGCTTCAAAGTATAACTTCCTTTTAATCAACATAGATGGTGCTGATGAGGCGGGACACGATGGAAACCTCCAAGAAAAAGTGAATTTCTTGGAAAAAGTTGATGCTGTGATTGGAGAAGTAATGAAAATTCCAGACACTTGTTTCATACTTACTGCCGATCATTCCACCCCTATTTCAGTAATGGATCATACCGGAGACCCTGTTCCATTGGTAATTAATGGACCAGAGATAAGAGTTGATGATGTGGAAAAATTCGATGAGAGATCAGCCACAAAAGGTGGTTTGTGCCGAATAAGAGGTTCAGACATAATGAATATATTAATGGACATTATGAACAAATCTGAAAAGTTCGGTGCTTAATATGGCGTTTAAAAACAGCAATACAACTACAGAAAAAGAAGTGGTCCAAAAAGAAGGAAGTATGAAAGAAAACAGAGATATTAATCCCATCCCTCGACTTTTTGGAACCTCAGGAATTCGAGGTAAAGTAGGGGAAAAAATAAACACCCAACTCGCTCTTGATGTTGGAAAAGCAGTTTCCAGCTATTTAAATGGGAAAGGCAATGTAGTTGTTGGTTATGATCCTAGAACATCCAATAAAATGCTGGAAAATGCATTATGTGCTGGTTTGATGGAAGGGGGTTGTAATGTTCAATATTTAGGCATGGTTCCCACACCAGTAGTAGGATTTGCTGCTTCCCGTCTTAATGCATCTGCCGGAGTTATGATAACCGCATCACATAACCCTTCACCAGATAATGGAATCAAATTATGGAATACTGATGGAATGGCTTATTCTACCGAACAAGAGCTTGAAATAGAACGAATAATTCATGAAAAAGATTATTTAGAAAAAAATTGGGATGAACTGGGCAAAAAAGAAGAAGTTAAAGATTTAATTTCAGATTATATTCAGGAACTTCTGAGACTGGTGGACATTAGACCGGGTCTAAAAGTCGTGGTAGACTGTGGATCAGGTGCAGCATCCTATTTATCCCCCATAATTTTAAGAAAAACCGGTTGTGAAGTTTTAAGTTTAAATTCTCAGCCAGATGGATTTTTCCCTGGACGGAAACCAGAACCTAATCGTGCTAATCTAAAAGATCTTATGAAAACCGTGCAGCTTACTGGAGCAGATTTAGGAATAGCTCATGATGGTGATGCTGATCGAATGGTAGCCGTGGATGATGCCGGTGAAATGGCAGATTTTGATAAGTTGCTGGCTTTAATATCCCATAGAGCTGGAGGAATCGTAATTACCACCGTAGATGCCTCCATGTGTATAGATGAATCTTTAGAAAGCATTGGTGGAAGTGTTGTAAGAACCAAAGTAGGGGATGTTCATGTGGCCCATGAAATTGTTAAACAAAAGGCTTCCTTTGGTGGGGAACCTTCTGGAACCTGGCTACATCCAGAATTCTGCATGTGTCCTGATGGAATATTGTCTGCTTTGAAGGTAGTGGAAATGGTTTCTGATCAAGGACCTCTTTCTGAGTTACTAGCATCCGTACCAGAGTATCCAACCATGCGAGAAAAGTTACCTTGCCCTAATGAAAAGAAAGATAAGGTGATGGAAAGTGTAGAGTCTGAGTTGGAAGCCTGTTTTAATGATAGCTCAAATGTGAATAATATAGATGGTATTCGAATCACATTTGAAGATGGTAGTTGGGTACTGGTAAGGCCATCTGGTACTGAGCCCTATATCCGCATAACTCTAGAAGGAAGGAATAATGCCCGGGCCGAGGAAATTAGAAAAATTTCCACTGAATTTATAGAAAAACTTTTGATTAGCTAAGAGAATAGTCAAATCTCTTAACTAGATTTTTTAAAATTCAATTTTTATTTTTAAATAACTTTCCACATCTTTTTTTTTACTTATATTTTTATTTATAATTATAATTCCAATAATACTGTAATTTCTAATTTTTAAAACTGGTTTTAGAAAAAAATAGAATAATTAATAAATTATCAAAGCAATTTAAGCCAATTTTTATTCAATTATTTATCATGAACTTAAACTAGCAACTATTAAATATTCCAATTAAGAAAATATAATTAAAAAAATAATTTTAAATGGAATTTAATGGATTTAATAAGCATATATTTTATTTTAATCCCATTTTAATGATTTAGGAGAAATTATTATGCAAGCCGTGATTCTTACAGCCGGAGAGGGAACTAGAATGCGTCCCCTAACATTAACCCGGCCCAAAACCATGCTTCCAGTAGGTGGAAAACCTATACTACAATATAATGTAGAAGCCCTTCGAGATGCTGGAATAACTGAAATACTTCTCATTGTAGGTTATCATGAAGAAATGGTTAAGGAGCACTTTGAAAACGGGGAAAAATTAGGTGTCCAAATTAATTACATCACTCAAAAAGAGCGTTTAGGTACGGCCCATGCCATAGGCCACTGCCAGGACTTTATAAAAGAGGATTTTATAGTATTAAATGGAGACATAATCCTTGATCCAGAACTTTTAGGGGATTTAATAGAAAACTATCAGGCCAGCTCCCCCGATACCATGATGGTATTAACCGAAGTGGAAGATCCCAGTCCATTTGGTGTGGTAGAAATTAAAAACGGGCAGATAACCAAAATAGTAGAAAAACCACAACGTGACGAAGCCCCTAGTAATCTAATTAACACCGGCATATATGTTTTCAATCAAGATATTATCTCTAAAATAGAAGAAACTGAGCTTTCCCCTCGAGGTGAGTATGAGATAACTGATTCTCTACAAATGCAAATAGACGAAGGAAAAAGTATTAAAGGATTCATTACCCACAAAAAATGGATAGATGTGGGAAGGCCGTGGGAGCTTTTAGAAATTAATGAAGAATTTCTGGCAAATATGGAAGAACAAATTGATGGACATATAGAAAAAGGAGTTAATATTGACGGCAACATTGTTTTAGGAAAAAACAGTGTTATTCGCTCTGGTACCTATATTCAAGGGCCCGTTTATATTGGAGAAGACTGTGATATTGGGCCTAACAGTTATTTAAGGAGCAACACCTATTTAGGAAACCAAGTAAGTGTAGGTAATGCAGTGGAAATTAAAAATTCTATTATTATGGACCAAAGCAATGTAAATCACCTTACTTATGTGGGAGATTCCATAATAGGATCAAAATGTAATCTTGCTGCTGGTACGAACATTGCTAATCTCCGTTTTGATGATGGAACTGTAAAAATGAGCGTTAAAGATGGGAGAGTGGATACTGGCCGACGAAAATTGGGCGTAGTATTTGGTGATGGAGTAAAAACCGGAATTAATTCCAGTTTCAGTCCTGGAGTGAAAGTAGGGATAAATTCGGCCATTGGATCTGGAACAGTTATCTATCAGGACATAGATTCTGAAAAAATAGTCCTGGTAAAACAAGAGTACCAGATTATTGATAAAAATCCATCCAAATGATTTCTCTTTATCAAATCAGGTTATAAATATCAATTTTAACCATTAGAACTTTTAAATTATTATTTAAATAGATTTTAAATATATTTTTATTATTTATATCATTTTTAAGATATTTAATATAAAATAAATTATAAATATAATCTTAATTGCAAAATAAGAAATAATTATATTAAATTAGCAGAATTTGAGGACATTTAGATAATAATATTTAAGGACTTTAATGAGGATGATAATTTGAAAATCCACCCCACTGTAAAGATATTTCCTGGTTCTCACATCATAGGAAATGTTAAAATAGGCCAATATTCTTCAGTATGGTACAATGCGGTCATAAGAGGAGATATTGAATCTATAATCATTGGCAATTTTTCTAATGTTCAGGATAATTGCGTGGTTCATTCTTCCAGAGAATATCCAGTAGAACTCGGAGATTACGTTTCTATAGGCCATGGTGCAGTTGTGCATGGTTGCAAATTAGGTGACAATGTCCTGGTGGGCATGAATGCTACCATATTAAATGGGGCTGAAATTGGAGAAAATTCCATTATTGGTGCTGGAGCGGTGGTGACGGAAGGTAAGAAATTCCCTCCAGAAAGTTTGATAATTGGTTTACCTGCCAAAACTGTTAAAACTTTGTCAGAAAAACAGATAAAATCCATAAAAGACAACGCCCTTAGATATGTGGAGCTTTCTAAGAACACTAGATGAAAAAAGTTAATCCTTTAATAAATCCCGAAAATAAATAAAGTTATTAGACAAATATTCAAATTTATAATATTCAAATTCGAATAATTAAATAAATTTATAATATTCAATTTTTATATTCTATTTAATGTAAAACTCCTCAATGAGATTACGATTAGATTAAAATTAATTTTATGGGAATAGCATCAATTAAATAAGTTAAAAATTATTGATATCACAACCACATAATCATTTTAAAATATTAATCCTCCCTTAAATTAAGAATAATAAAATTTAGCATAAAATGACACGATAATAGTGATTTTCATGGTCAAAGTACGTAAAATTATCAATGAACTGGACCCTTATGTTCCTGGCAGGTCTATTAATGAAATTGCAGCAGAATACAACCTTAAAAGGGAAGATATCATAAAATTAGGCTCCAATGAAAACCCCCTAGGGCCCTCTCCAAAGGCCATGGCCGCTGTAGAAGCAGAAATTAGTAAAATCAGCCAGTACCCAGAATCTGGCCTGGGTGATCTTAAAGAAGAAATAGCTCGCTATTCCCGAGTTTCCCCAGAGCAGGTGCTAATCGGGGGAGATGGGGCTGATGAAATCATTGAAATGCTGGGAAAAACTTTCATAGACCCCGGATGTGAATTTATAGTAGCTTTACCATCTTATATGTACTATGAATACACTTTACAGAATTATGAGGCCGTTCCAGTTTATGCTCGCTGGGATGTTGAAGAAAATAAACTGGATGTGCAATCCGTACTGGATGTTATCAGTGAAAAGACCAGATTAATATTCTTATGCACCCCCAACAATCCTACCGGTGGTTTAATTGATAAAAAAGATATAAAAACCATATTAGAAGCTACTGATGCATTAGTTGTGGTTGATGAGGCATATTTTGAGTTCTCATTGATTGATAACGTGGATCTTCTGGATGATTATTCCAATTTATTCATTATGCGGACATTTTCCAAAGTTCTGGGCCTGGCCGGGATGCGAATAGGATACGGGTTATCTAACAGTGAAATAATTGAATACATGCATCGGGCAAAACCCGTTTTCAGTTTAACCAAGCTTTCCCATGCTGCAGCTCTAGCAACCCTAAAAGACACGGATTATATTAAACAATCAACCGAACTTTCCATTGCCAGTAGGGAATTTTTGTATGAGGAAATCTCTAAAATAGATAATATAAGAATATTTCCATCAAAATCCAATTATCTATTAATGGATATTAGAAAATCCGGCATGAAGGCTGCAGAATTAAGCAAAAAACTATTAAAATATGGGATTATTGTTAGAGATTGTACTTCCTTTAAAGGGCTTGACGAATATTGGATTAGAGCCAGTGTAGGTACATTAGAACAAGACGCAAAGTTTTTAAAGATTTTAAAAGAATTAGTCTCATCTTAAATTGATTTTAAACTAATATTAACCAATTTTTATATTTTTATCATATTATACTCCAGTATTATTATGCACAAGCAGCATAAATATAGTAATAATAAATAAACGCTTTAATCTGAAAATAATCTAAACATAAAAGAAATAAAAACGATGATTAAATGAAAATAGGTGGAACATTCATATCATCCCTGGATTTTCCAGGGCGTATTTCTCTAGTTATTTCTACGGGCGGATGCCCTCTAAGATGTCCTTACTGCCATAACCCGGAATTGATTGATGGTGGAGAAGAAATAAGCATTCCAGAAGTTTTAAAAAAAATTGAAGATGCCTTGGAATTTATAGATGGGCTAGTAATAACTGGTGGAGAGCCTTTAATGCAATTAAGAGAAATTGAAGAACTTTTCTATTACGCTAAATCCCATGGCCTGGAAACTAAGCTTGATACCAATGGATGTTATCCAGAAAGGCTTAAAAAAATATTAAATCTAGTAGATTATGTTGGAATTGATGTAAAATCACCATTTGATAAATATGAAAAAATTATAGGGTCTGATATTGGATATAATGTTGAAAAATCTCTAGAAGTAGTTTTAAATTCAGATTCAACATTTTTAGAGTGTAAAACTACCTATGTACCAGGTCTAATTTCATTTGAAGATATAAAACAGATTTCAAGAGAAATAGAGTGTGATTTATACACTATTCAACAATTTAGAAATAGAGTTGTTCTTGATCCAGAATTAGAAAATACACCCAGCCCATCCCCTCAAGAACTTAGAAAGATGGCAGAAAACATAAAACCTGTTTTAAAGAAAGTAAAAATCAAAACTGCTGAATTTGGGGAAGAAATAATATAAAATATAAAATAAAATATATTTAATAAAAATATTTTGATATTAACTAGTCTAATTAACTAAATCTATCAACTAATCTAAATTAAATCATTATAATCAAAATAATCATTATTTATTCACTGGAGGAAACAATTGCCAATTTTATCATTTGGAAGCCGCAATATCGATCTTATAACTGGTAAAAAAACCATGACCATTCGTAAGTTATGGAAAAAACCTCTTAAAGTAGGTGACAGACTGCATTGCTACTGGAATTTAGTTTCAAAGGAGCGAAACAAAATTTTTGAGGCAGAAGTAGTGGATGTTGAAGTTTTAAAGTTTGAAAATCTGATTAAAAACGACAAATTATCACAAGAAGAAGGCTTTAAGAACGCTTCTGACTTGGCCAGTGAATTTAAAAAGATGTACTTAGATGAAATAAAGGAAGATACCCTATTCCAAGTCATAAGGTTTAAAAAACTACCTATTGAAGACTGGGAAGGTGAAAAAATTGATGAAAAGGCCATGATAACTCAAAGGGCAGACATATTATTTGATTCTGGAAAATATGATAAATCTGCTATGTGTTATAATGCTGCTCTAAAATTTGATCCCAGTGATATTTACATTTTAAATAAAAAGGGGGACAACCTTACCCGGCTGGGAAAATTTGAGGAAGCCCTAGATTGTTACAATAGGGCCCTGAAAATAGAACCCAATAATGAATATATTCTAAATAATAAAGCAATAACTCTCTTAAATTCAGGTAATTCTTATGAAGCCCTGAAATACAGTGATAAAGCCGTTCAAATCAACCCTAGAAATGCAGTTATCCTCTATTGGAGAGGATTTATATTAGAAATGCTTGGAAAAACTTATGAAGCCTTAGAAACATATGATAACGTTCTAAAAATTGATTCTGACAATCCTGAAGTTTGGAATGCACGTGGAAATCTTTTAACCGATATGGGAGAAACTGAAAAGGCGCTTGAAGCCTATGATAAAGCATTAGAACTGGTTTTAGAGGATGAACCTACTGCCACTGCATGGAATAGAAAAGGAAATGCTCTTTTGGAGTTGGGACGATTTAAAGAAGCATTGAACTGTTATGAAGAAGCATTGAAATTAGATAAGAAAAATGATGTAATATGGGGCAATAAAGGTGTGGTTTTAATGGAATTAAGCCGTTTTCAGGAAGCTGTAGGTGCATTTAATAAATCTTTACTCATAAATTCTCAAAATGACGATGCTAGAGTATTACGTGATGAATGTCTTGAAAACCTTTAAACATATTTTTCTATCAAATCCATGAGCCAATAATTCTCCTTTAAAAATTAAATAAGGTGCAATTAATCTTATTTTAAAATTTTTAAAGAAAAATAAGAGTTATTAATAAACATCCCTTACATAAAAGTGCCCATTAATTAGTTTAAGATATTTTAGAACCTCAAAATTTCATACATGCTTGTTAAATTTTTGGTTTAACATATTACTAATCAATCATAAAGTATTTAATATTTAAATCATTATTCTATATTTTTACAAACTATAATCCAATTTTTCAGACATTTTACCTTTTTAGCACTGAATATTTAACTCAATTCTCCAATGGAAATACTAAAAGTCTTTTTTAATATTTTTATCGCTTAAAGAAGATTGAATTATCTGTAAAACCTATTTTAAATGATTTAAAAATTAAAAACATTTAAATAGTGAATTCACTACACATAGGTATACTAAAACAAATTAGTAGTGTATTCCACTTGGAAAAATTTGTTTAGGCTATTTTCTAAGATAAATGATTTATTCTCAAACTAATTCTAAAAAGTTTTTGAATCTAAAATTTTGAATATATAAAAATTTGAAAATTTCAATACTTGAGTGATATTTTATGGAAAAAGAAATTGAGCCGCCCACGCGGCTTTTAGTATATTCGACTATTCTACTATTTTGCGCTCTTATTTTTTCTAGCGCATCTTTTGCAGTCGACAACACAAAGGAAGTTAAAAACCAAAAAGATATCATATCCGGATGGTTTAAACCATCTGGCCCTGGATCAAGCCATTATGAATATAAATGGCATTATAAATATTGGGTAAATGAATGCCCCGTCTGTCATACACATACTATGGATTATAACCCTAAAGGAGTTGCTGAAGCAGAATTAACCTGTTTGAAATGTTCTGCTGATTTTGATGGAGTTACAGGTATAGAAAAACAGTACAATCCTAGATGGAGATTAACTCCTGCTTCCCAGCCAAAAGAAGATAAAACAGTTGTGGAAGCTGCAGAGATAGTGACTCTGGCCAAAATTTCCCGGCCCACCCTGCTATTAAATAGATGGCAAATTTGGAAATCCAAAAACGAGATTCCAATCCCTAGTGGGTCTTAGATTTATTAAATGGTGCAACTCACCATTTATTTATTTTAAATTGATTCCATTATTTAATTGTTATTAAATTTTATTTATTTTTGTTTTATTTTATTAAAAAGAGTTTTTAATACAATTTCTCGCTTAATTAACCAAAAAAAAGCATTTATTATATTAAATAATATCTTAATTTATACCATAGTATTTATTACTCTAAATTAAAAATAATATAATAAATCCCCGGTTTAATATGATTATTTTAGTAAATCAATGCAGATCTTTAAAACTTCAGCCATGAAAGAAGAAAATTTCAGTGCAGAACTGCTTCCAGCAGTTTATAATATTTTGAATCCATTACAGGATAGGGGAATGGTCTCTCTCGTATTTAGATTCCAGTTAGGCGGCCTTATAAATGAAGATGAAGATGATGTGTTGCTAGATATAGAAGAAATTCTAATTAATAGTGGATGGATAATTCAAGACTCCAGAAGCAGACTTTTAATGGTTAGTGACAAATTGAGGGAATTTATTGAAGAATAAAGTAAAAAAAACCATTTATTTTTCTAAAAATAGGATCAATCTGCCTCCAGGATGGTCTTTCTGGAAAATCAACAAAATTGGGCCGTTTATTACCCGGGTGATCTTAAAAAATCCTGAAGAGAAATTAATATATTGGGAATCTAGAGAAGCCCGTAAACATCATTTCACTCTGGATAAAAGCTCAGGATCAACTTGGTGGGCACCAGGTGCTATTGGATGGTGGATAGGAATTTTATTTGCCATAGGTGCATTATTTTTTGGATTAGGTTCATTTCCACCATATCATTCCCTGGTTGGTAATTTTTATAATTGCTTAACCTTTTTTATAGGATCTCTCTTTTTCACCAGTGCCGCATTTTTACAGTATTTAGAAACAATTAATAGTCCACATCAGCCTCCCGGGCAAAAATTTAAAGAAAACTTTCATTTACTCTCTTTAGAACCACGGCGTATAGACTGGTGGTCTAGTGTGGTGCAATTGATTGGAACACTGTTTTTCAATATGAATACCTTAGAATCAATGCATGAATCTCTTTCCATGTCCCAAATAGACCATATGGTCTGGTATCCGGATATTTTTGGCCCCATTTGCTTTTTAATAGCCAGTGGCCTGGTATGGATAGAAGTAGGACATTCATTACTCTCCTGGAATCCCCATAGTATTTCCTGGAGAATTGCATTTTTAAATCTTCTAGGATCTATGGCCTTTGGCCTTTCTGCAATTTCAGCTTATGTAATGCCTGCCACTGGACTTCCTAAAAATGAATTTCTAGTAGCCTCAGGAACGTTTATAGGGGCGGTGTGCTTTTTCATTGCGGCCATATTATTACTTCCTGAGCGAACTCATGAAAATGAAATGGTGACATAGAACCGTGAAGCAAGTCTTAAATCATGAAATAGATTGTTCAAGTAAAAATGAATAAGCAGTCAATAAACTCAATTATAAACTAAAAATAAGAAAATAAAGAAAGAATAATATAATTATAAAATTTTTTCAAAAATAACAGGTTTAAAAATTCTATATTAACCCCATATTAATATAATAGAGTTGGATTCTCCCTTTCTTTATGGTTACTAATTTTTTGTTTTTCAAAATACTCATAGGCCTCCATTATATCATCTAAAAGCGAATCAACCATGTCTCTACCAAAATTTTCTTTTATGACCATTCTCAGTACGGCCACATCCTGTGCATTTTCAGGTAAGGTATAAGCCGGAATTATCCAACCTTTCTCTCTTAATTTTTCTGAAAGTTGAAAAACCGTGAAATCTGCATCTTTAAGGCCAACAGCCACTAGTGGAAACATAACTTCTTTGTTAATAATTTCAAATTTGCCTGATTTCTCTAATTTTCCGGCCAGATGCCTGCAGTTTTGAAGCATGTTTTCCATTATATCTTTATATCCGCTTTTGCCCAGTCTAAGGAAATTATAATATTGGGCCACAATGGTGCTACTTCCTTTGGAAAAATTGAGGGAATAGTTAGGCATGAGTCCCCCCAAATAGTTTACCTTGAAAATTAGCTCTTCTGGGAGATCAGTTTTATCTTTAAATACTAACCAACCTATTCCAGGATATACCAGACCATATTTATGGCCCGATACATTTATAGAGCGGACTTGTTCCAATCGGAAATCCCATGAAAGATCAGGGTAAATAAAAGGAGCTATAAATCCTCCACTGGCACCATCAACATGTATGGGTATGTCCCATCCTTTTTTTTCTTTTATATCAATTAAAAGATCATTAATTTCATTAATAGGATCCATTTGGCCAGTGAATGTTGTTCCAATTACAGTACCCACACATATGGTATTTTCATCTATTTGTTTGGCTACTTCTTCGGCCGTTACAATGTATGTATCCTTTGCCAAAGGAATTAAACGAAGTTCCACATCGAAATACAGTGCAAATTTCTCCCAAACAGTGTGTACATCCGCACCCATTACAATATTTGGTTTATCATATGGTTTTCCTTCCGCTTTTCTGCGATTTTTCCAGGTCCACTTGTGGGCCAGAAGACCCAACATAATGGCCTCGGAGGAGCCTATGGCACTGGTACCAATAGATTTACATTCATGAGGTGCGTTAAAAAGCCGGGCCAGCATATTAATAACTCTATCTTGGATTTTAGAAGTTTGAGGGTATTCATCATTATCAATAAAGTTTTTTCCCATACTTTCCATTATTAATTTGTCTGCTTCAGGCTCCATCCAGGTAGTGACAAAGCTGGCCAAATTGAGGGCCGGATTACCATCCAAATTTAATTCTTCATGTATTAATTGGTATGCTGCACGAGGAGGCATTCCTTCTTCACTAATTTCATATTTAGGTATGGATTCCGAAAAATAACGGCTCCCAAAAGTACTAGCTACTTCTCTCTCAGATTTCTTCATCTTTTTAAGATTTTTTTTCTTAGATAACACTAAATTCACCCGCCAGTAATAGGAACTTAATTTAATCCCATTTAATAAAAAATAAAAGAATTAATTGCCCTATTCTCATAATAAGCATATATAATCACTAGTATACAACAATATATTTTATAATGAAACTAGTTTATTAAATTTCTCTTAGAATATCTTAAATTGATTAAGCTCTAAATAAAATAACAGTAAAAAATTTAAATGCATTTAATTATAATTCCCGATTCTCAATTAATACTGTAAAATTTTAATCCCCCTAGAGGAAATATAAATGGATAAAACAAATAAATCAGACTTAAATTTCCTTAAAAAGCAGCATAAAGGTAAAAAATTCAATCATGAACTTTTAGAGTTCATGGCTGGTTTGGGTAAGTCCCTAACCTCTGCAGGAATATCTGTTACTGCAGTTCAATCAATTTTATATGATATAGCTAGAGCTTATGATGTTAAGGCAGAAATACTCATTTTCACCACTTTTCTAATAATAAAGCTGGGAGATGAAGAATCACCCCCTTTAACCACAGTAAACCAGATATCCGGCCTTTCACACTTAAATCAGGTTTCAGAACTTTATGAATTAATATATTTAGCTGAGAAGGCAGAAATAAGTCCAAAGGAAGGCCAAAAGCGTCTTAAAAAAATAACTTCTCAAAAGCACCGTTTCGGAGTTTTAGGGATAATTTTAGGATATATATTATTTGCCTTGGGATTAGGAATGTTGTTACAGCCTACCCCCCAACAATTACTTATTTCTGGACTATTAGGAGGAATAGTAAGTTTATTACTAATTTTAAGTGAAAATAAACCTCGATTAACACTTATTTTGCCTGTTTTAGCAGCATTTATAGTTTCCACCATATTATTTTGGGGAGTAAAAGAAGGGCTGATACTAGTAGGGTCTTTCACCATCTTAGTTCCAGCTCTGGCCTATTTCTTACCAGGGGCCACCCTAACCACGGGTATGTTTGAGCTGGCCTCCGGAGACATGATTTCTGGAGCAAGTAGAACCATATACGGCGTTACTATCTTGTTTTTGCTGTTATTTGGTGTTTTAATTGGTGTTCAGATTACTGGATTATCTCAGCATGATCTTATTGTAAATTCTATCCCTATCAGTACTTTTGGATGGGTTCCTGTGATAGGTATCCTTTTATTTGCCATGGGAATGTTTTTATTCATGTCCATGCGAACCAAAGACTTGCCATGGGTAATACTTGTCCTTTACATTGCTTTTTTGGGTCAGCAAGTTGGAAACTATTTTATTGGTAGCTTTTTCGGTGCATTTTTAGGATCACTCTTTATGACCGTGAGCGGCACTTTAATCGGCCGTTCACCCAAAAGAACACCCAGCTTTGTATCCACCATATCTGCTTTTTGGTTCCTAGTTCCAGGATCTCTAGGATTCATTGGCCTGGCCACATTAATCGGGCAAAATTATTTTACAGCCGTAAATAATTTGATTTTGCTCATTATGACCGTGGTAGCCATATCATTGGGCCTTTTAATAGGTGCAGCCATTGCTGAGCCATTAAGATTACAGAAAATAAGGTCGAAATTGTATAAAGATAGCAAATAATGGAAAAATGGAAAAATAATTTAATAATTAATTTAATTTAAATAATTGATTAATGGTAGTTGATTTGATTGTAATTGTTTTAAGTAATTATTAATTTATATAATTTAATTTAGTTATCCTATAATCAAATGAAAGCCATTCCACCATATATAAGCTGCGAATATCGATAGAAGGACACCCATGAATCGCATGATGTAAATATAGGATTTTCCCGTTAGAAAATCTCTTGATTTACCAACTAAAACTGCTAACAATATTTTAGAGCCTATCAGAAATATATAAAACCCAAAAAAGAACCATGAAGGAGAATAAGGATTTACTTGATAAGCAGCTATGGTAATAGGACCCCCTACAGTTATCCAAAATATATATGGATTGGGGCTTAGGAAATTCACAGCAGCCCCTTTCAAAAAAGATCTAGGTTCTTCCATATCAAAGTTTTCTTCAATTCCATGTGTTTTAAAGCTTTCATATGCTAAATAAACCAGATAAAATCCGCCAATTATGGATATTAATCCTAAAATGCCACTATTTTGAGATAAATAAGACAATAATATTAAGGTAACAATTATAATTGGTATGTCCGTTATTATTGGTGCACAGGCCACTTTTATGCCTTCCCGGTACCCGTGTTTCAGGGTTTGAGATATTATTAACACCATTAGGGGGCCTGGAGAGAATCCAGCTGAAAATCCAAGGGATATCCCGGCAATTAAAAGTCCAATCATTAATATACACCTTAATTATTTGAAAAATTGAATAATAGTTTAAATTAAAAAAATAATGAAAATAACTTTATCTACTATAAACTAAGCTATAATTAATAATAGATTTCATTAATGTTTATTTTATAAAATAAATGCCCCATAAGAGAGAATACGTAATAGATGTTCCTATTTTTAAATATTATCTTTTGTTTGCTTAATAGCAGATTCTACCGCCTCTTTTAATTCTATGTTTTCAAATGGTTTCAGTACGTACCCAAGAGGTTTTGTAGCTAAGGCCCGTTCTTGAGTAGCATTTTCAGAATTAGCCGTCAAATATATAAAAGGAATATCCGATTTACTGAGCTCTTCCGCCGCAGTGATTCCATCAATATCTCCTTTTAATATAATATCCATTAAAACCAAATCTGGAAGCATTTCTAATGATTTTTCAATTGCTTCTTCACCCCTAGAAGCAATATGAACGACTTCATGGCCCAGGGCCTCCAGGGTGTATTTTAAGTCCATGGCACCTATGCCTTCATCTTCTACAATAAGAATTCTTGCCAAATTAGTATCTCCAGATTATTAATTCAATATTCAGTATTGCTTTTTTTATAATATAAATTAGTACATTTTAAAGGCTTTTAAATTTTATATTTAGAATAAATTTTAATTTCTAAGCAAATTTTAGAAAAATTAATTTAATACATCCTACAAAAATAAAAAATAGTATAAAATCGAGGGGTATTAAGATGAATGACACTATGAATGGATTATTATTAATGGTATTAGGTGTATTGTTAGCTATTTTATATTTTGCACTGCCACCACAGTGGTTTGTGTATGCCTATTGGGCAGCTATACTAATATTCGTGCTTTATGGATTCTATATGTTCCGAAAAAGATAATATTTCCTAAAATTTTTTATTTTTATTTTCTCAGTCCGATTCAGTCTTCCATAAATAATTGCCAGATTTCTAATTTTTACTATTTCATTTAAATAGTACAATTATATTAACTAAAACCTCCAACATTAATATTAAATAAAGCTTTTAAATAGGAGGAAATAGATATGGCAGAAGGAAATAATGTTTTGTTAGGGATTTTGGCCATAATTTTAGGTATTTTACTTATGGCATTCCCATTATTAGGAGTTTTTACCGCCAGTATCATTACTGGGCTGGGAATAATGTTCATTGGTATATGGTTGATTGCACACAGTTTTGGAACCTGGGAAGCCAGTAAAGCTATCAGTATAGTATCTTTAATACTGGGTATTATTGGTATAGTTGTGGGAATAGGTTTATTCGGAAAAATAGTGGCCTTCAGTATATTTGCCAGTACGATAATTTACTTAGGTGGATTTTTCCTAATAATCACTGGAATAATAGCTTTCTTCAGCGGTGCCGGCTCTTCTCCAAAATTAAGGGGCCTGAGCGGAATAGTATTAGGTATTTTATACATAATAATAGGATTATATGCTCTTGATCCGTTCTATTTAGGTGCTTTAATCGGAATCTTCCTATTATTAGAAGGAATATTCATGATATTCTTACCTAAAGCTGAATAAACAAAAATAAAAACTCTTAATTTTTTATTTTATTTTAAAATATTTTTATTTAAAAAAATTATAAATTTATCTTTTTATTTTTTTTTCTTTAATTAATTACAATTGCTGACATTACCGCAGATATAAGAAGATTAATTAATTACAATTGCTGGCACTGTGGACAAATATAAGAAGATGTGCTTCCTGTTTTAATTTTTTCTATGGTAGTTCCACATACGGGACAGGGCTTTTCCTCATTGTAGGCCACTAAGAAATAATCCCGGGTAAATCCCCATTCTTTAGCGTAAAAATCTTTTTCATAATAAAGTCCGCCTTTATCCAGTGCATCACTCAAGTTTTCAATCATTATTCCATACAAATCTTCAATTTGAGCATCTTCTACTTCATTGGCCAGTTTTTGAGGGTGAATTTTGGCTTTAAACAATATATCATGAATATAAACGTTCCCAATCCCTCCAATCTTCCTTTGGTTTAAAATCAGGTTTTTAATCTGCGAACGGCCTTTAATAAGCTTTTTAAAGTGTTCTAAAGTAAAGTCAGAATCCAACGGAGATAGGGCAATATCTTTAGTGGCCTTATGTTCAAGCAGTTCTTTATTAGAAACTAGCTCAGAACGTCCAATCCACCAGAACCTACATGAAAACCCTGTTTCATCAGTGAACGAGAAGCGAATTTGATAGTCTTTTGGCCATTCTTGGCCTTTGGAGTGGTAGAATAAATCAGTTCCCATTCCCAGATTTAATAAAAGATGATAATTACCAGATAACTCTATGAAAATCCATTTTCCTTTGTTATAAACATTTGAAACTTTTTTGCCCTGAATTAATTCTGCAAATTCACTAGGCCCCATATTTAGAATTTTTTCCTGAACAATATCCACTGAATCAAATTCCTTATCTCTCAATTCTTCATCCATTTGCCGGCTAAAAATAATTATTTCAGGTAGTTCTGCCATTTTAAAAGCTCCTTTCAATTATAATGAATTTTAAATAGTTTCATTTTCATCAATAACCTTCTGCACCAGAGCCGAATCTACATAGGCCCTCACTTCTACAATAATATCATTTTCAAATCGCGTAATCCAGCAGTAAGTATTGTTGAATGGTTTTCCATTTAAAGCCGTAGATAATGATTCCATTTCCACAATGGCCACATCAAAGTCTATGAAAATATTTTTAACTTCCAGAATCACTCCTTCTTTTAATATTTTGTTTAATCTGCCAAATGTGTGCAAAACAAAGTCATCTTTACTATAATATGTCCCGGCCAAAGGATGATTTCCCATTACCGTCCATTTAACATCCGGGGCCACTCGTTGGAAAAAAAGTTCATTTTGGCCGGTTTTAAGGTGGTTAAATAAGTTTTTCACTTCTTCATGAGTTAAAGACATTTTATAGCTCATTTAATTGGATAAAATCTAATTATTTTGATGGATTATAATATCTAATAAAATATTATTAATCTCATATAGAAATATTTTGATATAAATTAACTAACAAAGGAATTTAACTATTAAATAAGGCCTTAAATGCATGTAAAATTATTATAATCTCTAAATAATAGTTTAATTATAGTTAAAGCCTTTCGTTATACTTTAACTCTTTAAAAGTGATCTTAAATTCTGTTCCATTGATTCGGTCAAGTTCTATTTTGCCATCTATTTGACTGACTAAACTATTTACTAGTTGGAAACCGAGTGTTTCTGTGTTATCGATGTCAATATCTTCTGGCAACCCTATTCCATCATCTCTGATGGTGAGTTGCATTCTATCTGGGAGAGATTTGAGATTAATTGTTATAGTTCCCTCGCCTTTGGGAAATGCATATTTAACAATGTTAGTCACAATTTCATTAACAATTAGTCCTAGGGATATGGCAGTTTCAATGTTTAAATTAATATCTTCAATATCTAATACTGATTCAATGGTGCCTATTTTGATTCCATAAGAATAGAATATGTCAACGACAAGTTTATCTATGTACTCTTTGAAATTGATATCTGTGAAATTGGGTGATTGGTATAGTTTCTCGTGGATCATGGCCATGCTTTTCACCCGGCCCTGGCTCTCCTTTAAAACATTTACTGTTTCATCCAAATCCTCATGCTGCATCTGCAAATTCAGCAAACTGGAGATAATCTGCATGTTGTTCTTAACCCGATGATGAATTTCCCGAATAAGAACTTCTTTTTCTTGGAGAGATTGTAATATTTTGTTTTCTGCTTGTTTGCGTTCTGTAATATCACTGGAAATAACGAGAATATAGGCCGGTGCATTATCCTTCTTTATAATGGTTAATGAAGTTTCTCCCCACCGAATAACACCATTTCTATCAAAAATTCGACATTCAAAAGGAGCAACATCTTCATTCTTAAATAAATCTGAAAACTTTTCTTCCAGCAAATCTATATCCTCTTTAGGGAAAATTTCTAATTCCATGTAATTTTTTCCGATCAATTCCTCTTTATTTTTACCAGTAATTTGCTCTGCTGCCGCATTGAAATCTAGTATTGTACCATCCAAACCTACAAGTATGGTGTAATCAGGATCAGATTCAAAAAGGGTTTTATATTTCTCTTCACTTTCCCTAAGAGATTTCTCACCTTTTTTTCTTCTTTCCTCGCCTTTTTTCCTAGCTTCTTCACCTTTTTTCCTTTCATTAATAGTCATGCACTGAACCAATGAGAAACATAATGTCTTCGTCTTGCACTATGGAACCAAAATCTTTTACCCATTTATAGTGTCCGTCTTTTTGTTTGAAACGATATTCAATGTTGTATGTCTTTGTTTTTCCAGAAAGTGCATTAGCAAAAATATTATCCGCATTTTCCCGGTCATGGGGATGTATTAGTTCCAAAACCTTTGTTGATGGCAGGGAAATGAACTCTTCTGCAGAATAGCCAAGTACCTGTTCAATCACTGGGCTTAAATAATCATACTCATCAATGTCCAAATTACGCCTATAAGCTGCATCTAATGAATTTTCCAGGATGTGACGGAACCTTTTTTCACTCTGCTTTAATTCTTTTTCGGTTTGGGTTTTGTAAATGGCGAGTTCTATAGCATATTTAAGTTCTATAGGATCGTATGGTTTGATTATATAGTCATAGGGTTCTGTAAATTTAGCTTTTTCAATTGTAGACTCTTCCAAATTAGCAGTTAAGTAAATAATTGGTATATTTATTTCTTTAATTTTAGAAGCATCATTTATACCATTGGATTCTCCTTTAAGAATTATATCCATCAAAATAAGATCTGGCATGATTTTTAAAGCTTTATCTACAGTTTCTTCACCACTAGAAGCTATATATGGAACTTCATAGCCAAAAGATTCTAAGGTACGCTTAATATCTAATGCTTCTATGCATTCATCCTCAACCAATAGAATTTTTTTAGCTAGCATGGGAATAACCAATAATAATATTATAATAATAATATTTGTTTTTATGGAAATTTTTAAGAACGAACGTTAGTTTTATATACTACTTTTGCCAACTTAACTATGCGAACGAGTGTTAGTTAGTAAATAAATTTACAGGTGAAAATTATGACATCACAAAAATCAAGCAAACCAACCAAGGAAAAAATATTCGATGTTTCCATCGATCTTTTCTCAGAAAAAGGATTCGACGCCGTTTCCATCCGAGAAATAGGTCGGGGAGTGGGAATAAGAGAAAGCTCAATTTACAACCATTACTCCAGTAAAGAAGCTATCTTAGACACTATACTTGATTATTTTATAAAAGAAATGGATGAAACCGGCATTCCTGAAGAACAAATGGAAATACTCCTGGATCAAAGTCCGGAGATGTTCTACCAAGCCGGGTCCAAGATGTTTGAAGAACGCATGCACGACCCAAAAATGATTAAAATATGGAGATTATTACTAATTGAAATGTACCACAACTCCAAAATCAAAGAATTCTTTTTAAAAGAATTAATAGAAACACCAATCCAGGCCTGGACCCAGATATTCACAGCAATGATAGAAAAAAATATCATAAAACCGGTAGATCCCGAAAGATTGGCCCGAGAATATTTTAGCTATGCCATCTACCTCTTAATTGAAAATTTCGTGCTGAAGTACCCTGACGAACCAGAGAAATTTCTGCGCGAAATGTTCGATGATATGGAAGAACACATGCAATTCATTCTAAACAGTGTTAAAATCGAATAAAGATGATAGAATGGAAACCATTACCTATAATCTCCAATCTGGAAGAGAAGATTACTATAACAAAATCAAAAGTTTCACCCCAGAAGTTCTCCAAGCATCAGAAGGATTTATTGATTCCCTGGTTAGTGAATTCCAATCATTCACACACGCTAACTATAAAAAAATCCCCCAAAAGAAGAATGTATTTTTGAAGCATTGATGTTAGGGATTTTCTGGAATAACTACTCATCAAGATCTTTAAATCTGGATGAAAGGCCTCAGAAATTATTATCAAAACTTTCCATTCTCAGAAATGAAATTCCCTCCTTAAAAGAAGAAATAGATGATGTGCTTGGACTAATGGCCACCATGTTCCTTTCAAATAATAATTCCCGTTATGATTCCAGCTATGATATTCTAAGTGAATCCTTTGAAATGGCAGAATTAACTAAAGAAAATCTAAAACTTCTATTAAAATGGTTAGAAGCGACAGGAGATTATGTTCAAGAATTAAAGCACTTAAGAATCTGGAAAGAATTTTTATCTCAAAAATCAGAAGAAGAATTTGCCTTAGATCTTACCAGCATCTTGATGTTTGCCGACTGGTTTCATGAAACTGCTTGTAAAAATTTAAGTCAGTACACTCACAAGTAGGCAATTTCCTTGATGAAAAACTAGCTGACCATATTGATAAAGAAGACCTAATATTTTGTGGGAGAAACAGGTGGAGTATCATTTAAACATACTTGGAGCCGAGATTATGAATCTTAATTTTAGAGGCGCTATTTAGGATGTCAGAACCAGCTGGCACGAAGATGGTTTCCCTACTGAAATTAATCATAATGAACTGGAGAAAATATTAATCTGTGAATAGGTTAGTTGAAAAAGAATAATAATGAATAGATTAGTTTGAATAAGCATTGTGAATAGACCAAGGGTGTCAAAAATGATATTAGATAAAATAGATAGTTTAAAATCAAAATATGCAGATTATCGACTTAATAAAATAAATAAATTGGAAATGAGCTTAAATAAAGCTCCTGGAGCAGTTTCAGCTTCCAGTAATTCACCTGAAAAGAAAATGCCTGACAAGCTCAAAATTACATTAAAAACTCTCCCTAAGCAACTTTCCATTGCTAAAAACATAGAAAAAACCATTAAATCATTAGATGAAAATCCGGAAAATCCCAAAATGCACATGGATTCAGAATTTAAGGATGAATTTGAAAAATATGCCAGTTCACTGGGAATAAATAAAATTGGATATGTGGATGTTCCTTCGGACATAATATTCCAAGATAGATCCATTTTATTTAAAAAAACCATTGTATTGACCATGGAAATGGATGAAAATGCCGTAAATATGGCCCCCAGCCCCCAAACCCAAGAAGATGGAATCTTAACCTATGATGAATTAGGTAAAAAAACCAACCTCCTGGCCCAGTATCTGCGAAAAAATGGTTTTTCATCACACCCCAGTCATCCAGCAGGAGGATTAGTAGTATACACCAAATTAGCAAAAAAAGCCGGACTGGGAAATATTGGAAGACATGGATTACTAATAACTCCCGAATTAGGGCCTAGACAAAGAATATCTGCAATATTTATAAGTGCAGAAAACCTACCAGACACCTCATCTGATGCCCATCTGTGGATTAGTGAATTTTGTGTTAGTTGTGGTAAATGCATAAAAAAATGCCCCAACCAAGCTATTGTAGAAAAAAATACTCCTCAAGGATTAAAAACAAAAATAATTACTGATTTATGTCATGGATGTACCATCTGTATGAAAGAATGTAGTTTTAACCGATTAGGATATCAGAAAATAGAAAATAATTTCCATTCCTAAATTTATAAAATATTTTAATTAAAATTCACAATTAGTGTATTTTTTTACACTTGAAGTCTATGTCTAAATTTAAATAAAAATTTAGTCCCAGATAATAACCATAATCAAATTTAAAAAATTTATTATTAAACATGATTAATACTAAAAAGTGATTCACATGAAAATGAAAGTATTAGCAATAATGGGGAGTCCTAGAAAAAGAGGAAATACCTATCAGGCCACTCAAGAACTGGAAAAAGAAATGCAGAAACTGGGTGATATTAAATTTGAATATCTCTTTTTAAAAGATGCTCATCTGGAAATGTGTAGAGGTTGTTTTAACTGCGTGAGTCGCGGAGAAGAATTTTGTCCCTTAAAAGATGACCGCGAAGATATTGAAAAGAGAATTTTAGAAGCAGATGGGGTGATATTTGCATCACCCGTGTACTGTCAAATGATTAGTGGCTTAATGAAAAATTTCATTGACCGTTTTGCCTATATTTTTCACCGGCCCGTCTTCTTCAGGCACAGAGCACTGGCAATTTGTACCACAGCCGGTTCAGGTATGAATGAAACTCTAAAATATCTGGAAACATTGCATATATGGGGTTTCGGGAAAATGAATAAGTTAGGAGTTATTATTCCACCATGGACTATGAGTGAAGCTTTGAAAAAGAAAAATCAGCAAAATATTGAAAAATCAGCTCATGAATTTTATAAAAGCCTGGAAAAAGGTGGGATGGCCCGCCCTACATTAACCGAGTACATTCACTTCCGTTTTATGAAATTTACATCTAGCATGGGAGACTACTTTCCAGCAGATCATGAATTTTACCAAAACAAAGACAATTATTTTTATCCGGTTAAAATAAGTCCTTTTAAAAGAATTGGCGTCACCATAATGATGAAAATAGTTTTATTTTTAATGAGAGACGTGGGGCCTGCGGATAATTGAGAATTATTAATTTAATTAAAATTATTGAATTTAAACTGAATTGAAATGGAACAATAAATCCATTTAAAAATTGATTATAATATGAGATTAATTGAGGATAATGATAATTAATTGAGTTAATTAAATGATTTTCAGATACACATTATTATCATTATTAAGGAGATTTCATGCTAAAAAATTCTTCAAAATCACCTGAAATTCCAATAAATCAAAATAATGACGATTTAAGTGGAAAAAAAGTCAAAATACTTTTAGTAGGATATAATGGGGCCAATAATACTGGCTCTGAAGCCAGACTTCATGCAATTATAGCTGATTTAAAGGAAATTTTAGGGGAAAATGTAGAGATTACCGTGCCCACGCTCAATCAAGAAAATCTCCGAAGGTATCTAAAAGAAACTGAAAACATTAAAATTGTTCCTTTGCCTTCCATTTACTTTTTCACCATGCGCAAGCTGGTTAAAGAACATGATATTGTAATTTTAGTAGAAGGTAGTTGTTACATGGATACCTGGACTTCCGCTCTTCTTTGGGCCTTTTTATGGGCCACTAAATGTGCCAATGATTTTAAAAAGTCGTCACTGGCCTATGCCGTTGATGCCGGAAAATTATCTTCCCTCAATAAACGATTAGTTAAAAGAGAAGCCAGTAAAACTGATTTAATAATCACCCGGAACTACAAATCTCGGGAAATTCTTAAATCTACAGGTGTGACTGCACCTATAGAAGTTACTGCCGATTGTGCATTTGAATTGAAATTAAATCCCGAAAATTACAATTTTCTAAAAGAAACTTGGCTTGAAGCCGAAAATAACTTGGTGGGACTTTCTGTGGTGGATTTTTACCTGTGGCCAGTGGTAATTCGGCCCTGGGGGAGGTCTGAAGACCAGTATAAATGGCCTTATTATTTCTCCCGTTCCCCTGAAAGGGACCATCAAAGCGAAGCACTAGCAAATTCCTGGGCCCAAATGGCCGACCATTTTATCCAAAAATACCAGCAGAATATAGCATTGATATGTATGGAGGACCTGGATGAGCCACTGGCCCGGAAAATTTTGGAAAAAATGCAGTATCCTGAAAAAGCCAGAATATTCTCCTCTAATAAATACAACGCCTCAGAAATGACGGTACTGCTGAGAAACCTAAATTTTCTTCTTACTTCCCGTTATCATGCCTCAGTTTTATCTTTGAGTGAAAAAGTCCCACAAGTTGCTATCGGACATGATACTCGGTTAAAAAATCTTTATAAAGAAGTAGGAATCTATGAAGACTACTTTATAGATTATGATGACCCGGATTTATGGCAAAAAGTTAGAAATAAAGCGGAAGAGCTTTTAAAATCACCAGAATCCATACAAAATGCTTTAAAAATAGGTTATGATGATCAATTAAAAAGAGCACAGAAAAATAAAAATTTGCTAAAAGAGTTCCTTAAAATATCTTTAAACCGGGCGGGCACACTATGAACTCCCTTATCAAAAATTCTACTAAAAATCAATCCATTTCCACACCATTTATCCAGAAAACACCTGTGAAAAAATTAATAGTCCTTCTTACAGGAGCTAATGGTTTTATTGGGACATATATTGCTCAAGAATTAATCCAACGAAAAGATGTACAAATTTTAGCAATGATAAGGGGGAAAAATGATTTTGATGCTAAAATACGGCTAAAAAGAGCATGGTGGGAGTATCCTGATCTTATTGAAAGCTTAAGTGACGGGAAGATAGAGATATTGAATGGAAATGTCACTGAAAAAAATCTTGGTCTGAAGGATTCTCAGTATAATATGCTGGTTCACAATATAAGCCATATTATACATACTGTAGCTGATTTAAGACTTAATGGGCCATTAAATGAACTCAGAAAGACTAATGTGAATGGTACTAAAAATGTTCTGCATCTAGCCAGAAAAGTTGATGAAAATCATGGTTTAGAAAGATTTTCATTTTTATCCACCGCTTATGTGGCTGGAAAGCGTGAAGGAGATATTTTAGAAAGTTATTTGGATTCCTACAAAGGTTTTTCCAGTAACTATGAAAAAAGTAAATTTGAAGCAGAGATGGAAGTAAAAAAATCCCAAATTCCTTTTTCTATATTCCGACCAGGAATGGTGGTGGGAGATTCTAAAACGGGACAGATAAAAACTTTTAATACCGTTTATGTTCCCCTTAGACTTTATTTAACTGGTAAATTAAGATTTTTACCTATTTCTCCCTCCAGTAAGATTAACCTGGTCCCAGTAGACTACATTGGCCAATCAGTAGTAGATTTAACATTTAATGATAAAGCTCAGAATTTAACCTTCCATTTAACCGCTCCTGACGAAGTTTTACCTAGTGTAAGGGAACTGATAGAATATACTCGAAAGTGGGCATCTACTAATTTAGGAATTAATCTTCCTCGGCCTTTATTTTTACCACTACCTCAACAATGGACTGAAAAAATCCTTAAATTTGTATTTAAAGACATTAAAAAGTCTAAAAGTGCTGAAGGGTTCGATAAATCAGTATTAGGAATACTGGCACCATACATACAGGAAAATCGACGTTTTAGTCGGGAAAATACTGAGCAACTCTCAGGACCTTATCCTCACCAATGGAAAAATTTTATAGATAATATTCTAAAATACTCCGTTTACATGGGATTCTTCCATCGCTCAGAACGTACCGTTCATGAACAAATAACTTACCGCCTTAAAAGCAGAAGTTTTCCTGTAGAATGCTTTGATATTGTTAATGGACAGTTAATCAAACAATCAGGTCCAGATATAAGAAAAAAAATTATTATGGCCGCTAATGCTTTACAAAAGTTAGGTATTAAACCACAAGATCGAGTAGCCATCTTAGGATTCAATAGCACCCGTTATTTTATTTTAGATGTGGCGGTAGGGCTTTTAGGGGCAATAAGTGTTCCATTATATTATACTAGTCCATTAAATGAAATAAAAGACCTGATAAAAGATAGTTCATCAAAATTGCTCCTGTTAGGAAATGAAAACGTGCTAAAACAAATAAATGAACTAGATTTAGAAATTCCAGCAGTTTCATTTACACTAAAATCGAATTTAAACCAGAAACTTGTTGAAGAAGAGTCTAAAAAGTGCGAATCCAATCCCGCCCATCCCATCATTTCCTGGGAGGAATTTTTGAATATTGGATTGGAAAATGCTAGTAAGGATATTGAAAATACAGAAAATATGGAGAATGAAAATTCGGAAAACCCTGCCAAAATACTCGAAGGCAGTATAAGAGCTCCTGTTGATTTTGAATCTCTGGCCACCATTAGATACACTTCTGGAACCACAGGAGATCCCCGTGGAGTAATGTTCAATCATGGAAACCTACGCTGGATGGCAGAATTCATTGCTTCCATGCCCCCCTGGAGAGATAGGACGGAAGGAGTTTCTTATTTATCATTTTTACCTATGAATCATGTGGTAGAAGGGATACTTGGCACTTACGCCCCATATTATGCTCCTGCCCCATTAAAACTTTATTTTTTAGAAGATTTTCAAGAATTAGCACATGTTCTCCCCCAGGTAAAACCCAAAGTGTTTTTTTCCGTTCCCCGGTTTTATGAAAAATTATGGGATTCTTTCAGCGAAAGTTTGTGGGGCAAGATTTACTGTAAAAGCAAAAAACAATGGGGATTAAAAATCGTTTTAAATAAATATTTGGCTGGTTTTCTAGGAAATTTACTCCTTAAAAAGGCCGGCCTACATAAGTGTTCTCAATTAATTGTGGGCTCCGCCCCTATAAGCGAAAGTCTCATTAAAAAATTTCAAAAACTGGGAATTGAAATCTACAATGCATATGGACTTACTGAAGCCCCTTTGATAACCATCAATAGATTAGGTAATAATCAACCACACACCGTGGGAAAACCCCTACCCCAAACATGTATTAAAATAGCAAATGATGGGGAAGTACTGGTTAAAGGGCCTCAAGTGACTAAGGGCTACTTTAAACAGGATAGCGGTTCCTTATTCTCAGATGAATGGTTATTAACTGGAGATTATGGGCATTTAACAGAAGATGGCAGTTTAGTGATTACTGGCCGTAAAAAAGAAGTCATAATAAACTCTTATGGAAAAACTATCTCCCCTCTTAAAATGGAAGTCCTTATCAAGTCCATAACAGGCACATCCGAGGCTATGGTAATAGGAGAACAAAAACCATATTGTGTAGGACTTATATGGCTAGATAAACCCAATATATCCCTAAAAAATCTTGATAATGCTATTATAAACATTAATTCCAATTTATCCCACCCAGAACAAATAAAGCGATGGGCAATTCTAAAAAATGATCTTTCAATTGATAAAGGCGACCTTACTGCTAATTTAAAGCTTAAGAGAAAATTCATCATAGAAAGATATAGTGAAATTATAAATTGTCTTTATGAAGGAAAGATTTCAGATAATATGCTCCATTTAGGGGCTGCAGAGGATATTTAGGAATTTTACGGCAGTATGTAAAAAAATATGATTATATTAAATGATTATAATTAATTAAATACTAAAATATAAGTAAATTTACTTTAATAGGTTGAATAGGAGATAATATGAATTTTAAACTTTTTTTACTCTCAATCTGGATTCCCAAGTACTTTTTAAAAAAGGAATTAAATCATTTAGCTGAAATTACCTTAAATCAACTGGATAGCCTATTAAAAATTCACGGCCCTACCACTTATCAACAAATTCCAAAAATAGAATTTCCTTTAAATGGAAATTTAGAAGAAATTCGCTTGAAAATGGCCCAGGCACATAACATAAGGGTGAATGCTCTCTCAGATGTCCTGGGGCCAGAAGAAACCGTGAAAATTGCACGACCTTTAATGTTTAAAACCGGTTATGAACTAGGATTAGACATTAAAACTCGTCTAGGTTTGAAAGAAAATTTAAATGATTTAATAAAGGCAGCCCATATTTTATACCAGGTTTTAGGTATCGACTTTGAATTCCATGAAGGAGATGGTTGTGATCCCTATAATTTAAAAAGCTGCATCATTATCAATCGTTGCTCTTTGGCCCATTGCTACTTGCCCTTGACTTGTCAGGTGTTAAGTGGAGCAGATGAAGGAGTAGTGAGTGGTTTGAATTCACAAGTGGAAATGATTTTTAAAGAAAAAATTACTGAAGGGGCCTCGGCCTGTATTGCTGCTATTGAATTAAAGAATGAAAATAATAATAATAATAATAATAATAATAATAATAATAATAGAAAAAGCTAAGAATAAATTTTAAATATAAATAAATGGGGATTAGCGGATAATTGAAATAGCCGAATTAATTAGAATTAAAGGACTAAAATTTAAATATAAATTAGATTGGACTATCAGTTTATGAGTAGGTGAAGAAATGCGAGCTATTGTTGTGGGTAGTGGGGCTGGAGGGGCTACTATTGCCCGCGAATTATCCCGAAATGGAATGGAAGTAATTATACTGGAAGCTGGGGGCGATTTTAAGCCATTTACCCGCCGATTATCTTGGAGTGAACCACTTCGAAAGATCGGGCTCATGGGAAATGAAAAAACAATAACTAGATTATTTCCTTATTTAGAAACAACCCGTTCCAGCAAAGAACTGGTACTGGTCAGGGGTCGAGGTACCGGAGGATCTACCGTTCTTTCCTGTGGAAATATGGTTCGGGCTGATCAGGGTATAAAGGAGATAGGTCTGGATCTGGAAAGTGAATTTAAAGAACTGGAAGATTTGATTGGTGTAAAAGAATTTCCCTACCAAAGATGGCGCCCTTTAACTCAGAAAATGTTTAAAAGTGCTGAAAAAATGGGTTTAAATCCTCATGCAACTCCTAAAGCCATGGATACTGCAAAATGTGTTTCTTGTGGACTTTGTGAGTTAGGATGCGCAAGTGACTCCCGTTGGGATTCCAGAAGATTCTTAGAAGATGCACTGAAACATGGAGCAATTTTAAAAACAAAATCACCTGTTAAAAAACTTTTATTAGAAAAAGGAAAAGTTAAAGGAGTGGAGATAAGATCTGGAATTTCTTCACAAAAACTGAAGGCCGATTTGGTGGTTCTCTCGGCCGGAGGTATTGGTACTGCTCAGATATTAAAAGCTTCTGGGCTACCTGCTAAGGATAATTTATGGGTCGATATTGTAATAACCCTCGGAGGAATCTTTTCTGGGGCAAAAATGATTAAAGAACCTCCAATGGCATGGTACTCCCAGCAAAAAGATTATATCATATCTCCATATGTAGATATATTATCCCATTGGTTCCATAAGCCTTGGAAAAATGTTTCCCTTAATGACCGGGTGGGTATGATGGTTAAACTGGCAGATCTGGAAGAAGGATCTGTATTTGAGGATGGAAAGGTTCAAAAAGAAATATCCTATGATGATAAACAGAAAATGAATGCTGCAATTGCTCAGGTCCAGAAAATCATGGAGAATTCTGGTGTTTCAGGCCCATATGTGCAGGGAATGTACAATGGAGGTCACCTAGGAGGTACAGTTCCTCTGAAAAAATCAGATGTGGGTGAAATGATACCAAACTATTTACCTGAAGGATTGTGGGTGGGGGATCTATCTCTGGCACCTCGTTCTCAAGGTATGCCCACCATATTACTGGCCGCAGCTTTAGGTCTCAAAGTAGCACGTAAAATCCTGGAAAATAATGCACCATGAAATAAAATTTAAAAAAAGTAAATAAAATTGAAAATAAAATTATTTTTCAATCTATTTTGTCGAATTATTAAAATTTATGTTTATTTAATCTTATTCGACTTATAGCTTATTTTAAGTACTTCTCAACTAGAGAAATTCCCCACTGGGCCATTTCAGTGGCCTTGTCCTGAGAATCAGATTCTGAAAAGCACCGGAATATTGGTTCAGTTCCAGAAGGCCGTATAATTACCCAGCCATCCTCAGTGAATATTTTAACACCATCTGTGGTGTCCAGTTCATATCCACGAGGGTCATTGGCAATTTCTTCGGCAATGTTGTCCATTACTTCTTTTTTAAGGTCATCCGGGCACTTAATTTTCATTTTTTCAGAATAATAAACCGGTAATTCTGATACTAACTCAGAAAGTGGTTTATCTTCTTTGGCCATGATTTCAATTATCTTAGCGGCAGAAAGGGCAGCATCTCGACCATAAACAAAGTCAGGGAAGATTAATCCACCATTTTCTTCTCCACCAAATAGACCATCTTCTTCTTTGAGTTTTCTGGCTACCAGTAAGTCCCCTACCGCTGTGGCGATTACTTCACCATTATTTTCCTCAGCAACATCATATATGGCCGTAGATGTGGCTACAGTGGTTACCACCAGGCCGCCGCCGTTTTCCTTGAGCATTTGCTTTTCTACCAGGGCAAAAGTCTTATCCCCCAGTACGAATTCCCCATTTTCATCAATACAAATGGTTCTATCAGCATCACCATCATGGGCCAGTCCCAAATTTGCTCCAGTGGCCTTCACCACTTCAATCAGTTCTGTGAGATTGTCTTTTATTGGTTCCGGGTCTCTGCCTGGGAAGAAACCATCTGGTTGGCAATTTAAGGATAAAACATCACATCCCAGTTTTCTAAATAAATATGGTGCTGTGAAACAGGCCGCTCCAGACCCACAGTCCACTACTACTTTTAGGTTGGCCTTTTTAATTGAATCCAGATCCAACCTTTTTAAGACTTCTTCTTGATACTCCTCAATTATCCTTACATTAACAGTTACTTCTCCAATTTCATCCCAACCCACTCTTTTAGGATTATCATTGAAAAACATATCTTCTATTTTTATTTCCATCTCATCATGAATCCCAATACCATCTTCATCCACAAATTTTATTCCATTGTATTGTGGGGGGTTGTGAGAGGCTGTAATTATAATTCCACCATCATAATAATTACGTACTGCATATTGGACCGCAGGTGTTGGTAAAATACCTAAATCCGTCACATCACAGCCAGAAGATAATAATCCAGCAATTACTGCGTGTTTAATCATAGGAGTAGTCGTTCTGGGATCTCCACCCACTGCTATTTTTCCTTGAATAACTGTTCCATATGCCGCTGCTAACTTTGATGCGAATTCCGGGTTTAAAACCTCATTTGCAAGTCTTCTAACTCCAAAAGTACCAAATAATCTTTTCATTTTATCAATTCCTTTTATAAAATATAATCTGTAAAAATTTTTAATTATGAAGTTTAATTAAATTATAAACCAATAAATCTCTATAAATTTTAATTTAACCCCTATAAATTATTTTATTATCCTATTATCGTTTAATAGTTAAAAATATTAAATAAATTTTATTTTAATGTTTATTATCCTTTATAGTAGAATAATATGTGATGTAAAGAAGATTTTATACTAAATACTAGTTTTATTAAGTTCAAACACCTTAAAATCCTTATTTTCATAGGCTACTGTTGAATAAGGCATAGTAATGACATTCTTGTTTAGTACAATATATCCTACATTATCATTTATCATATCTAATGTATTGTATTTTCCCAGAAGATATTTTTTTATATTCAAATTTTTGGATATTTTTAGATATTGGGGGCCGTAAGGAACTGATTGATTAGATATGGAAAATATTGCAGCATTCACTGAAGAATTATTAGATATTGCAATTAGATTTTTATCACCAGAGTTTTTAAACCATTGAGCTACTGCAATTTGAGAATCAAGTTCTGTTTGAACTGAATTAGCAGCTTCAAATCCATAATAAGCACCCAATAATAAAATTACGAGTGTGAGTACATAAATAGGTCTTTTATCCCCCTCTATACGAATACATTGAACACCAATCCCTGCCATGACCATAAGGGGGAATATGGCCAATGCCAGAATGTATACTGCCCCCAAAGGTGTGGTCAAAAATTGAATGAAGCTCAAAATAATTACTGTAAGCAACCAGGTCAAAATTAAGATATCCTTAATTTGATTTCTTTTTGTTAGGTAAAAAGCTCCTATGAAGGCAAAAATTAAAGGAATTATTCCTAAAAATTCAGGATATTTGTTAATAGCAATCAATTGCGATAAGTAGGGGGAAATAAATATCTGAAAAGTAAATGATCCTTTTATAAATATAGGTAGCCACCAAATTGCTGTAATCACTATTGAAACAGCCATTAATATCCAGTAAGCCTTAAAATTAGCTTCTTTTTTCATTATGAAAATTATTAAAGTGAAAATACTAAGCATTAAAAAAATAATGGCTGCCGAGATTGTCTGGGTTAAAAAGGCCAAACCTAAGAACATTCCAGATATTAGAGCATATTTTAGACTTTTATTTTCAAGAGCCAAAACATAAAAATAAGCCAGTACAGGTATAATCATTAAAATCATGGCTTCTGGTGTGGTAAACATTATTTTAGAAAATAATGCAGAAAACATGACAAATATTCCAGCTAAAAACCCAGTTGTCACATTATACATTTTATAAGCCGTGAATGAAAAAGATAAGACAATTAAAAATGCAAATAATGGCTGTAAATACTTTAAAATTACCATAGAGCCCATAGATAATATTTTACTCAATGAAAGAATAAAAAAGTCAAAAAGGGGAGAATAAATAGGTTGGCCAGACCATAGAAGCGTATTAGTCCAGGATAATCCATTTTCAGAGTAGAATTGAATTAAAGCAGCATGATAAAATGTTTCTCCACCGAGAGGAACTGAATATTTTATAGTTGGAATTAAAACCAAGCAAAATGTTATTATTGCTGGAATAAAAACTAAAATTGAATTCCTGTTTTTTGTATTTAAGTTCGACACCAAATCACCCATTCGAATTTAACTCAGAGATTAATTTATATTTAATAATAAATTTAATAGATTATTCCTAATTATTATTTTAATAGATAATTTAATAGATTATTTCTAATCTAATTATTTCATTATAGTAGATATAGTTTGATGGTTTAATTAATTTTAGAAATTCTAATAGGTTCTGAATGAATATTAATTAAACAAAGCTTCTCAACATTAAATGAAAACTTGAATTAAATATTAATTTAGAATTTAGTTATACATTACAATATTTTAATAGAGTTTTGATCTTTTAATATCAGTTCAAAAGCCCCATTATATTGAGTAACCGTTCCAATTACTCTTATTCTGAATTTATTAGTGTTCAAAGGACTAGTCCCCATTTTTTGCATTTCATGAGTAGTTCCTTCAAAGATTACCACGGTCATTTTGCCAGTGCCATCATTAACCTTTAAAAAATAAGTATCACTTTTTAAGGCTTTTTTAACCTCTTCCACATAACATTCTACAGTAACTTCTTTATCCATAGTTCCCTGATTAATCTCACTAATTTTAAGTTTATAAGGACTTATTTGGCCTGCAAAAGCGATCATACCCACTATACCAATTATAGAGAATATGAGTGCCATTTTAAATATTTTTTTATCATCCATGGTAATTACCCTTAACAAAATTTAGTAATACTTTTTTTAAATATTATTAATATTTTATTTTATTTAAAAATTATTACTGGGAAATAAAAAAATATTAAAAACGAGATTCCTCCCTAGAAAAATAAAATAAAAATTGATTATGATTTTAAATTAATTTTAAATAAAAATTAGAATTCCTGAAATTAATTAGAAAAAAATAAAATAGGAATATTAATATCTCAAAAAATCATCCCTTGAACATGGATTCCACTCGGGCCACCGTATCAATGTCATCCAGACTTAAATCATCCCTAATTCTTTTAACAACCGGGAACCGAAGAGAATAGCCACTCTCATATTCTGGGCTCTTAACAATCTCACTGTAAGCTATCTCCAGAATAATATGTGGTTTTACCTTTACCTTCCGTCCTTTGCTCTCCTGAATAATTTCATCCATCCTCTGAGAAAGTTCTAAAAGAGTTTTATCGTCCAAACCCGTGGCCACGTGAGCAATAGTCTTTAAATCGCCAGATTGATCACTGAGGGCCATTAAATAAGATCCAATGAAGTGAGCTCGTTTACCCTTACCATAGGTTCCCCCAACCACCACCAGGTCCAGTGATTCTGGTTCTGCCTTGAATTTAAGCATTTTTTTACCTCTGATGCCCGGAATGTAGGGTTCATTAGGATCTTTTATCATTATACCCTCGTGCCCTTTATTTAAAGAGTCCGTGAACAAGTATTCGGCGTCTTCCACATTTTCCATAGTCACCTTTACTTGTCGACTTAATTGAATCTTGTTTTCACTTAATTTCACAATAGATTCTAGAACATCTCTCCTTCTTTCCAATGGGGCATCAATAAGTGGTTCATTAAAGTAGAGAACATCAAATAAGTAAAGTGTTAGGGGGACTTCCTCCATGACTTTTTCAATATCATATTTTCTTCTAACCCTTTGCAGAATATACTGGAAGGAGATGGGCTTTCCATCTTTGGTAACAATTATCTCTCCTTCTACAATGAAATTCTGGTGGGGGAGTGCGTTTTCAATATATTCAATAATATCTGGAACTGCATTACTTATATTTTCCAGTCTCCTGGTGAAGACCATAACTTCAGAGCCTTTTCTATGGATTTGAACCCGGATACCATCATATTTAGTCTCACAATATGCACGGCCCATTTCTGCAATACTTTCTTTAATACCTGGTGCTAACTGGGCCAGCATAGGTTTAACTGGTTTTCCAGGTTTTAAAGTAAGTTTTTTAAGACCTTGTTCACCTTCCTCCATAGTAACCTGGGCCACCAGACCAAGATCATTGGTTAGCATATGTGCCCGATCAAGTACCTCTTTCTTAACTCCGAAAGCCTGGGAAATAGCATCTCGTATAGTCCCTTCACCTACACCCACCCTTAGTTCTTCTAAAATAGTTCGAGTTATGTATTTAGCTTCTAGTGGTGAAGCAAGTGATAAAAGCTCCCTAATTATGTTCATTTTTCTTGATTGAGCCCTGTTTCCTGAAACTGAAGATATTTTTCTCAGATTATTATAAACCATTTCAATAGTAAGTGGTTGGGAAAAGAATGTGGTTTGCATTCTTTTTTTAAATAAAACTTCACTGGCAGCACCAATATCTCCCTGATCCCTAACTTGGTCTTCTACCTCTTCCGAAGTCACCCCTACAACAGAAGAAATGGCCTTCATAAGGAGTTTAGAACCAATACCTAGTTCTTCTTCACTCCAAACTGGAAATACCCTTCCCAATGCCATTAAAGTTACTATAGGAAGTAATTTTGGATGTATGTCTGAAAAAAAATCTGATAGAATTTCAGTTTTTTCTAGTCTTTTTGTAGTTGAGTCTAAAGCTTGATAAACATCAACCAAACGTTCATATTTAATTTTATTCTTTTCTGAAGACATTTTATCATCCAAAAGTGCAGCATAAGTTATTATTATGGAATACATTCAATGAAATATTGATTAGAAATATCTAGTTAATTTATATTAAATAATGTTTATTTATAAGCGCAAGTTATGCTTGTTTAAGTGGTTAATATATTAAAATGATGATAATTTATAATAAATGATATTTTAATAAAAGAAGATTAATATTAAAAAATCCATTAGGAATTACTTCAATTAATATTAATGCTAGCTATAGTTTAAATTCATTTGCTTGTCCAAGGTAGTGATTAAATAATCTGTTTCCCCAATTTAATGATTCCTTACCTTCACTGATTAAAAATCGATTTGAATCATATACTCCATTTTCTAAAAAAAGGCCTAATGCTATAAAATCATCGGCCAGGGCAAACGAAAGTTTCAGAGGATCATCAATTTTCCATATATTTATCTTAGAATTGTCTAAATTATTTAAATCATCCATATATTGATTTAAAAGAATATCACGTACATTATCAGTCATGATTAAATTAACATTCCTTTTTAAAGAGTTTGAATCTTTTAATAAATCCATATACTCTGGAAAAAATACAGAGGATATTATGCTAATTTCTTTAGAATTCAATATCCTGTCTGAAATTGCTTTGTGAGGGCCCATCAAATTTTGGAGCTTTGATTCAATTATTTGACCTTGTTCTAAATTATCTATACCCTCTAAAAGATGAGGAGGTATAACTTCAATTTCATGATTTAAGAAAAGACTTTCCAATTTATTCATGGATGAAAATGACTTCATTAGATTAACTAACTTTATAGCGGCGAGTTCTCCCATCTGAGAGAGATAATAAAGTCCAGAATTCTTAAAAACAAAATTCTTGTCTTCTAATTGATAGATTCCATGGAGTATGGTGGAAGAGCTAAAATCTAGCTCTTTTCTCAAAATAGGCAAATCTTTAGGTTTTTCCCGTAAACTCAATAATATCTTGGATCGAACATCCGAATTTACAAAAAATTTCATATCACCTTTTACATCGTCATATAAACCTAATGCTCTATTCATATCCACCAAATCACCCCCAAATAAGATTTCAAATAATAAAAGCCTATTTTTAATGCTGTTATAAAACAGGCACCCCTATAATCGTATAATTTGATTTAAGAACTATTTAAAATATTTTATTATAAAATATGAATTAAATAATACTTTTAGGTGTGATTTAATGGGAAATTATTTCAATAATAATCTTAAAAAAAGGCCTAAAAAACTTAAAACACCCATATAATACGCAGTTATACTTAAAAAATAAAAAGATTAAATAGAAAATAAAAAATTATAGTTGAATTTAATTACAAAAACCTTTCAAAACGTTCTTTACCCACTTTACAAATGGGACAAACTTCTGGAGGTTCATCACGTGCACATAAATACCCACACACCCTACATCTCCAGACAGGGAATGGTAAAGCAGATGCAGAAATTCCAATGTCTGAGAACTGGCCTGCGTTTTCTTTACGCTCTTCCAAAGTAGGTCTTCTCTCAGGAATAGATCTTAATTTCTTTTCACCCCTTAAAATTTCGCCAGAAACATATAGACCACAATAACACGCCCCGTATTCATCCAAGTCCGGATCACGATAATCGCATGGGCAAATTAAATCCAGATCTTCTTCATTCTTACCTGAAGCCAGACGACATGGGCAAGCCCCATATCCATAACGCTGTTGGTTTACCAATATACTGGATAAAAGCTCCTTTGTGAATTCTTCATCGGAATTGAGATGATAACCTGATATTTCGGCCTCTTGTTTAAGTTTTTTATAATAATCTTCCACCAGAGAATCGTCTTCACTGGAACTCATCCCAGTTCCTCCTCAATAGACGCCTTATCAAAACCTACAATTGATTTGTCATTATTTAAAACCAGGGTTGGGAAAGATAAAGAAGTATTCCATTTTTTAAGGTTTTCTATGACTTCATTTCTCTCATCACCCTCAGTTAAGTCCACGTAAACATAATCATAATCTACTCCTAGCTCTTCTAATAGAAGTCTTGTTTTTTTGCACCATCCACAGGTGCTTAAGGCAAATAGGAGGATTTCTCCTTTTTTCTCACCATTAACATGTTCTAACTTCATTAAATACCTCCGGAGTAAATAAATAATTCTAAATATAATTCATTTAATAATTATGCTCATCTTTTTATATTATTTTATTGATTTATAAAAAAATTTTAATAATTATTGTAATTACTGAAAAAGAATTATGAAAAATCAGAATATCTAAGAAAATAGAATAAAAATAATAAAAAAATAAAAAGCAGCAATATAATAAAAAAAGAAGTAAAAAGATAATTTAAAATCTAAAAATCATCTTTAGCCAATCTAAGAGCACAATATTCCCCACACATGGCACACATATCATCTTCTTCAACTGGACATTCTTTTCTAAACTTTTTAGGTTTCTCAGAGTCAAATGCCAGCTCAAACTGTTTTTCCCAGTCAAAGTTTCGCCGGGCATGAGACATTTTTTTCTCATTTTCCCAGGCAGATTTAAGGCCTAAAGAAACATCCGCAGCTTGTGCTGCAATTCTAGAAGCAATTACTCCTTCTTTAACATCTTCAATCCCCGGAATGGTCAGATGCTCGGCTGGAGTCACATAACATAAAAAGTCAGCCCCTGATGAAGCAGCAATGGCCCCACCAATAGCAGAAGTTATGTGGTCATATCCTGGGGCCATATCCGTGACAATAGGGCCTAAAACATAGAAAGGAGCTCCTTTACAGATTGTTTTTTGAATTTTCATATTGGCCGCGATTTGATCCAATGGAACATGTCCTGGGCCTTCCACCATACACTGTACATCAGCATCTCTTGCTTTTTGAACTAAATCTCCCAGAGTAATTAGTTCCTGTATTTGAGGAATATCGGTAGCATCAGAAAGGCATCCCGGACGTAATCCATCGCCCAAACTCAAAGTAACATCGTACTCATATGCGATTTCCAATAAATATTCATAATTTTCATATAAAGGATTTTCCTGCCCATTATGTTTAATCCAGGAAGCTAAAAAGGCCCCACCCCTACTAACTACACCCATTACCCTCTCAGCACGGATCAATTTATCAACCGTGTCTTTAGTAATTCCACAGTGTAAGGTCATGAAATCCACACCATCTTTGGCCTGATTTTCCACCGCACGGAACATATCCTCTTCCGTCATGTCAATTATGGTTTCACCGCGAGATCGTGCTGCTACACCTGCCTCATAAATAGGCACCGTTCCAATAGGAACATCAATAGATTTTAATATGGCCTTTCTAATCTCTTTAATTCCTGGGCCAGTACTTAAATCCATTACCGCGTGAGCCCCGTACTTTACGGCCACCAGTGCTTTTTCCACTTCCAGATCAATATCTTCCATTTCTGAAGAAGAACCTACATTAGCATTAATTTTAGTGCTTAAACCTTCACCCACCGCACATGAAGTCGATTCACGGTTTAAATTACGAGGTATTACGATACGGCCATCTGATAAACCTCTGATAAGCTTTTGAATATCTATATCTTCGATTCTAGCCACTTCTTGCATTTCTGGAGTTATATGGCCTTTTTTTGCTTGTTCCATCTGTGTCAATTTTTATCCCTCAATTTTAAGTATGAATCATTAATTTTTAAATAGGAAATTTGTCTTAAAATTTAATTTAAAATTCAATTTGCCTATTGATAGCAAAAATCAAAATATTTATGTATCTATTAATTATCTTAAGTTATAGTTGTAAATATAAATTCTTAAATTTAATCCCCAATTATTAAAAAATCAAGTACAATACAAATCCCACAGCAAGAAAATTTAACTTGATTTTTATATTCTTATAACCAATGCCTAAATAAGAAAATTTACACCTCAATTTTAATATATCATCATAAACACAAATAAATCTATGATAAGAAATTTGCATGCCCATGACGTCATGATAACTGAAGTTGTGGTTTCAGCCCCAGAAGACCTGGTTGCTGCTGCTAATCTTAAAATGGTGCGTGCCAACATAGGTGGCGTCCCAATAGTTAAGGAAAAAAAGTTAATTGGTCTCATAACCCATAGAGATATCCTTTTAGCCGGAGGAGAAGCATTAAAACTTAAAGTAGAAGATTTAATGAGTAAGGATTTGGTAGTGGTTAATAAAGACACTCACCTTAAAGACATCAGCAAAATTATGGCCGATACAGGGTATCAACGCATTCCAGTAGTTAAAGGCGATAAGTTAATTGGTTTGATAACCCAAAGCTGCATTATAAGAGCTGTAGCAGATTATCTTGATTGATTTCCGGTCAAGCTGTGATTTGAAACCTATGATTTAATCAGAGTTTATTTAAAAGATAATTTAATATTTAATTATAAATTTTTATATTAATTTTAATAATTATCACTAATTAATGGTAAATTAAATTTATATCAATGGTTCCGGGCTTCGGGCATTCTTTTTGGCCTTCAAGCCACCAATTTTTTCTACTCTTCTTAAAATGAATTCTTTTCCATTTTCAGTGACAGCAAAAATAGGAATAGATTCACCCACCTTTAAGAGTGACTTTTTTCCCCCAATTTCTCTAATATGTTTAGAAGCACATGCAGTAATTACATCTGAGTAATCAAAAAGTTTCTGGGCCTCTTTTTCAGATATTCCCGTCACATGGACCGCAAAGATGTAAATATTTACCCCATTTACAGATTTTTCCAATTCTCTAAGCTTTTCAGCATCCTCAGAAGAAGCAATAGTAACTGCAATGTTTTTAAATCCTTTATCAATTGCTTTTTTTGTGCCTTCGATTTGATTAATAGATGCTTTTACGGGATCCAACACCTTAATTTCACCCAGAGTTTCTATAACCTTAGGAATAGGGCTGGTATTCATAAACCCAGATATACGGCCCCCTATCCCCTGAACTTCTTCAGGGTCAGTTATCAATACCGTTCCTGCACCATCACATACTATTACCGCACAGTCAACTATTTTCTCTTCCAAAAGAGTAGATATGGTCTCTGAAATACCAAAAGATAAAAAATCTTTCATTTTAAGGTTTCGCTCAGGACTGCACATTCCAAAGTCATTGATTCTAAACTCAATATTCTCTTTTATGGATTCTGAGTCAAGTTTCTCTATTCCCCTATACTTGTGAAATAAAGGGCAGTAATCAATTTGAGGGTCTCCCACATCCACAACTTTTCCATCTTTAACAATGATTTTGGCCTTTCCCATAGCTTCAATAACGTGTTCGTCCATTTTTACATCTCAGTTCATAACTTTGTTATTTTAATTATAATCCCATTCACTATTATATTCAAAAGTGTATCAAATAAAATTAGTCATAAACTCGAATAATTCATAAAATTGTAGGATAAACTGTTATAATAGAAAACTTTAAATTATAGAAAAACTGATGTTTTATAGTCACACGCCGGGGTGGCTCAGCTGGTTAGAGCGCACGGCTCATAGGGTATTAAGCAGTGCTCTGACTTTTTCCTGGGATACCGTGAGGCCGCGGGTTCGAATCCCGCTCCCGGCACTCTCATTTATTTATCCCAACGAGAAAGAAAGGTTCTAGGATCAAATTGATTCTAAAGAACCTTTAAAACCCAGCTAAAATTTTTATTATTCTTAATTTTTGTTTTCATTCGTTTTTATTATTTTAAAAGCTAATTATCTTCTATTTAATTATCATATATTAATTTTCAAGATATATCCTAAATTAATTTATTTAGAATTTTTAATTGAATATTTTTTATAATTAATTCATTTATTAGTCCAAGTATATTTTCAAGTAATTGGTACGGAGTTATTTCTAAAAATTAGGAATATACTTAATGTATTAAATCATTATTTAAGATTAAATAAATTAAATACCGGAGAGAGAACCATGACTAAGTACTCCATAAATGAATTTGTCTATAATACCGCGGAAAAAGAAGATGCTGGAAATGAATTGTTTGAACTTGAAAACGATTATACACTCTATGTAAATTTAAATGGTAAAGTATGGGTCAAATTAGGATCCATGATTGCCTATGCTGGAGATATAAGGTTCAAAAAGGAAAGTAGCTTAGAAGGAGGCGTTAGTAAATTCCTTAAAAAGGCAGTCACCGGAGAAGGAGCTCATATGATGGAAGCCCATGGATATGGTAACCTCTATCTAGCTGATGATGGTAAAAGAATAGCCATTTTAAAATTAAATAACGAAAAAATATACGTCAATGGAAACGACATTATGGCCTTTGAAGAAACCATTGACTGGGACATCAGCATGATGAAAGGCTCTGGTAGTTCTTTAGCTGGTAATTTATTTAATATGAAGCTGCAAGGTACTGGAATGGTAGCCATTACCACCCATTACACCCCATTAACCTTAATTGTGACTCCAGACCGACCAGTTTACACCGACCCTAATGCCACCGTGGCCTGGTCCGGAACATTAAGACCAGAAATAAAAACAGATATAAGTTTCAAATCCTTAACTGGCCGTGGAAGTGGAGAAGAATTCCAGATGAAATTCGAAGGCGAAGGTTTTGTTGTTGTTCAGCCTTTTGAAGAAATTACTCCTATACAATAAATAAACCTTAAAATAGTCCTTAAAATCAGTTTATTTGATTTTTAACTGGTTTTAATCTTTTTTTATTTAATCCTCTAACGAATTTTAAATTTAAATAAAAAGTTAAAAGTTTTATTTATTCCATAATTTAATTAATACTATATCAATAAATAAAAATTATTAAATTAATTTTAAGTAAAATAAATAAATAGAATTTATAATCTCAAAGAGTGTTTCTATGCCAAAAAGATACGAAGGAATGACCTACTGGGAAATAGTAAGTAGGCAAATGAGTATTGTGAGTAAAAATCAGCAAGATAGGCTTAAAGATTCTAAAATAACTGTAATCGGTTGTGGAGGAATTGGGGGAGCTGCCATTGAAATGCTGGCCCGTATGGGTGTAGGCCATATAAAAATTGTGGACAAAGACTCGTTTGATGTATCTAATATCAACCGCCAGCTTATGAGCAGCTTTTACAGCGTGGGAAAATCTAAAACCCAGGTTACTCAAGAAACCATTCAGTCCATAAATCCATTTATTGAAGTTGAAGTCTTTGAAGGTGAATTAAATGAATCTAATGTAGAAGAAATCATTGCAGATAGTGACTTAGTAATTGATGCCCTGGACAACCTAGTTTCCAGGATTATTCTAAACCGTCAAGCTAGAGAACTTGAGATTCCATTCATTCATGGAGCTATTCACGGCACTATGGGCCAGTTATGTGTTTTTAATAATGAAACACCATCTTACGAAGAATTATTTAAATTACCATCACGAAATAAAGAATTGACTCCAGAAGTCATTGCAGAAGTCCTTAAATTAAGTCAAGACACTCCTCCTGTTTTAGGGCCCGTGCCTAACATCGTAGGATGTTTGCAGGCATCTGAGGCATTTAAAATCATTACAGGAAAAGGAAAGGTTATTTTGGCCCCGAAGGTTTTGAATTTTGATTTAATGCGTGGAGAACCCTTTTCGATGATTGAATTATAATTAATCTAGAATAACATGTTATTTTTTTTAAAGACTAATTAATTAAAAACAAATATTAGCTAAACTTTATTTTTAAAAAAAGAAAAAAATAATTAATATTTACTTTCTAATTAATTGTTTAATTAATGTCAATACTGAGGAATTTATCTAAAACCAATAAAAATCCAATTAATATTAGCATTAATTCAATAAAATGTACTGATAAGCTGTCCATAAATCTTATTATTCAATGGTCAAAAAATCATATTCAAAACATTTATATATAATTAAAAGGAAATCTCTTTCCGGTGTAAATATACCTTATCATATAATTATTTTAAATTCACGGAGGTATTAATCCATGTCAGATAAAGTAGGACAAATAATTAGTAAAATGGACGAATGCGGCGTTAAGTTCGTACGACTCCAGTTTGTAGACATACACGGAATTCCTAAAAATATGGCCGTTCCCATCAACAGACCAGACCAGATCGAAGATATTATAAATGACGGTCTTCTGTTTGACGGTTCATCCGTTTCAGGATTCGTAAATATAAATGAAAGTGACCTTATTCTAAAACCAGACCCCAACACATTCTCCACTCTCCCATGGAGACCAGAAGAGAAGGGTGTTTGCAGATTTATCTGTGACGTATACTGGCCAGACGGCAAAACACCTTTTGAAGGAGACCCCCGATACGTATTGAGAAAAGCTCTAGAAAAAGTAGAAAAATCCGGATATGAATACAATGTAGGCCCCGAACCAGAATTTTTCATCCTGGATCAGGACGAAGAAGGAAACATAATTCCTCATGATGATGGTGCTTATTTCGATGTAGAACCTGTTGATAAAGGAACTGACATCCGAAGAAAGTTAGTCATGGATTTGGAAGCATTGGAATTTGATATAGAAGTTTCTCACCACGAAGTAGCACCTGGTCAACACGAAATTGATTTCAAATTTGACAAAGCTTTAAAAACTGCTGATGCTGTAATCACCTTTAAACAGGCCATTAAAGCTATAGCAGATAATATGGGCCACTATGTGACCTTCATGCCAAAACCATTCTTCGGAGAAAATGGAAGTGGTATGCACATCAACCAGTCCTTATTCAAAAACGGTGAAAACGCATTTTACGACCCAGATACAGAAACTCAACTTTCTGAAGAAGCTATAAACTTCACTGGTGGCCTATTAAAACACTCAAAAGCTCTAGCAGCCATATGTGCTCCAACCATAAACTCTTACAAGAGGTTAGTTCCAGGATACGAAGCTCCAGTATACATTGCTTACGGTCTCAAAAACAGATCCACCCTAGTCAGAATCCCTGCATCCCGTGGGAAACGTACTCGTGTCGAGTTAAGAATGCCTGATCCATCTTGTAACCCTTACTTAGCATTTGCAGCTGTTTTAGAAGCAGGTATGGACGGTATTAAAAACAAGATTGACCCAGGAGAAGCAACAGAAGTGGATGTATTTGGAAAAACAAGTGCTGAGTTAACCGATATGGGAATAGATGTTTTACCATCCAGCCTATGGGAAGCTTACCACGCTCTGGAAGCCGACGAAGTAATTAAATCTTCACTTGGCGACCATGTTTTCGAACAGTTCATGTCCATTAAACGCAAAGAATGGGATGACTATAGAATACAAGTGTTCCCCTACGAATTAGAGAAATATTTAACCATATAATCTCTAATATTTAATTTTTTATTTTAATATTATTTTATTTCCTGTTAATTTTAAATAAGACTTATATAAGACCCTTTCTAACATTATTAGGGTGGTAATCAAATGCCCAATGAAACTGATCAAAAGATGATGGAAATTCTAAGGATTCTCGCTGACCGCGAGGAGGTTCTTGGAGCAAAAACCATCGCTGAAGAATTAAAAAGAAAAGGTTATAACCTAGGAGAGCGTGCTGTACGCTATCACATGCGCATCCTGGATGAAAAAGGATTTACCGAACGTATAGGATACGCCGGAAGAGAAATAACCAATAAAGGCCTTAATGAATTGAAAAAAGGTCTAATTTACGATCAAGTAGATTTTATTTTCTCAAAATTTGAAAGTATGATTTATCAGACTACCCTTGATGCAGTTAAAGCTCAGGGCAAAGTAGTGGTAAATACTTCCAGTTTTAATGATAAGAAAGCCCTGAATATCATAAAAGAGGTTTTCGAAGGAGGTATAGGTGTAAGCCCTCTGGTTCAAATCGATAAAACGATTTATGAACAAAGTTCCCAAAAAGAGGTTCTACTGAAAACAGTTTGTGGAACCACTATTGATGGTATGCTCCTTAATGAAGGAATACCAGTGATTCCTCAGTATGGAGGGATTGTAAATGTGGAAGATTACACACCTACTCATTTTACTGAGTTAATTGCTTATCAAAAAACCTCCATGACCCCCCTAGAAGCTTTTACTGCTAAAGAAATGACTTCTGTTTTAAATGTGGTTAGAGAAGGTCAGGGAATGATACCCGCCAATTTTAGAATTATACCCCGCTCTTCTAAAGAAATAGCAGAGCAGATGTTCCAGAAATTAGAAAAAATTGGAATTTCAGGTATGCTCAAAATAGGAGAAGATGGGGAATCTGTTTTAGGAGTTCCTGTAGAAGATAATATGGTAGGAATTGCCGTGACTGGAGGAATTGCCCCATTATGTGCAGCTAAAGAAGCTGGATTTGATGTTAATATAAAATTAGCTGAAAATTTAATGGATTACAGTGAACTTAATAAAATTGGATCATTTAAGAGTGCCTTGAAATCTTCAAATAATGAAAATGGGCAGAAAGTTAAATTCTTACTTTCTAAGGCCTGGAATTTAATACAACAAGTTGATTTTGATCCTCAGACTCAAAAAGGACATATGATTGTCAATATATCCTATTTACCTAAAGAACATCTAGAAGAATCTCTGGAAATTATGGGCGAAATCTTCAAAGATCATCCTGAGTATTGTACCAGCCCTTTTTATAAAATAACGGACCACCCAGAGGATAAAAATAAAAAAGGGATTGCTACCGTGTGCAGCTTGACCTTGGACGGGATTTTAATCAAAAACGGAATAATGTCCACTCCAAAATACGGTGGAATTCTAGAAATGGAGGAAAAAGGGCCCCGATTTGTAGAACTAACAGCATATAGTGGTTCTTCTCTGGATCCCCACGAGATATATATCTCCAAAGATATGACCTCTGTTAATGAAGCCCTTACTGGATACGGTCGATTATTGGCTGGTTTAAAAGAAATTCCTTACTTGGCCCGGCCCCATGCGCTAGAAATATTGTCACATATACAAGATGCTGGATTATCCGTGCTTAAAATTGGAGAGCCCAGTGAATTGATTTATAATGCTAAAGTAGAGCGTTATAGAGTAGGAATAGTTGCTCCAGGTGGTTTAAATCCTTTAGCGGCGGTTAAAGAGCAGGGCATTTCTGTAGAACCTAAAGCTGTGGAAACCTTGGTTGAACTTAAGGAATTAGAAAAGATTATTTAAAAAATCTCTAAAATTATATTCATAGATTTATTTTTAATTAATATTTTTTATTTAAAAAAAAGCATTTTTTAATTAAATTTCAATATATATGATAAGTTTTAAATATTGGAAAATGAAACATAGATTAATTACATGATCAGGTGATGATATTGAAAAAAACTGAAAATATTAGTGCTAGTTGTGACGAAATTTGCCAGTACATAAATAACGAAGTAAAAGATGGAGATACCGTTCGTTTATCTATTGGAAGAGTTTACATTCCAGGGAAAGTAATAACCATTAATGAAGGTGTCATTCAAATTAAGATTGATAGTGAAATGATAAAAGGATTAACTACCATTGATGTTGAAAAACTCAAAGAACATCTCATAGAAGTTGAACACGAATGTGAAGATAGTATATGTGTTTTAGAAGCTAAAGATGATTGATAAAATTTATTATTAATTTTAAGGTAAAATAGTAAAATTATAATAAATTAAATTATATAAAAATTTAATTACAAGTGAGAATATGGATACTACTATAACCATTTTAATTTTACTTATGGTGAGTTTTGCCTTGGTAACTATTATGAGCCAACTATTAAACAAAAATACCACTAATTACTAAACATTTTATTTTTTTATAGAAATCGATATGTTTATATATTCACTTCGTGAATTATTATATATCAATTATGTGGAGGCCCATCTAATGCCAGTGATTATTGACCAAGAAAAATGCGAAGGAATATCAGAATGCCCTGGAGAAGGATTATGTATCAAACTCTGTGAAAAAGGAGCATTAGAAGAAAAAGACAACCAAATTGTATTTATTTCAGAAAAGTGTGACGATTGTGATATTTGCATACAAAACTGTCCCAGCCAGGCCATAGTGAAGGAATGATAAAATGGTAGTTGTAAAAAGAGAAGGAAAGCAAAATCGTTCTCTAGAACATAAAAACCAAAAATGTTTAGGATGTGGTATTTGTACAGATATTTGTCCCACTAGCGCCCTGCGGCTGGGCCCCATTCTTCCCATAGCAAGAGGACTTTTAAAAAGTGATTATATAAGTATTAACCAAGAAAAATGCTGCCTATGTGGATTATGTGCTTCTTCTTGCCCATTTGATGCTTTAGAATTTTGTATAAATGATGAAAATACACGGCATATGAAACAATATCCACAATGGAACCATAATGCATCCATAGATGAGAAAGAATGTATCTACTGTGGTAAATGTGCCATAGCTTGTCCCAGAGACGCTATACACCTACAAAGAAAATTACCAGCTCGATCGGATTTAGTATTTGGAGAAACAGAGGTAGATCTGGATAAGTGTGTTTACTGTGGTATGTGCGAAGAAATGTGTCCTGCAGATGCCATTACCATTGAAAAAAATGAAGTCAGTTCCGATAAACCCTACGTTGGCAGCAGCACTAAAATAGACGAATCAAAGTGTATTTACTGCGGAATATGTAAACGTATTTGTCCTGAAGACGCCATTAAAATTGTTTGTACAACTTGTATGAATAGAGACAATATTAAGCCCGTCGCAGTAGATGGAGATATAATTCTTGATGAAGACCAGTGCATAAATTGTGGCTGGTGCCAGGAAATTTGTCCAGTTGATGCAGCCCATGTTACCAAGCCATTTGAAGGAAATATAACCTTTGAAGAGAATTTTGAGTGCAAAGGAGATTCATGCCACGCTTGTGAGGATGTTTGCCCATGCAATGCCATTAGTATGGTGGATAACCATTCATTTATTAACCCTCAGTTTTGTGTTCTATGTGGGGCTTGTGAACGAGCTTGTCCTCAAAAAGGAATAGTTATAGAACGTATTGACATGCGACTAGCAAATGTACGTTCCACTTCGTGGGATAAACGATTGAATAGCCTAAAACAATCCAAATGAAGTTCATTTTTGATAATTTAAAAATAGAAAACTCCTCAAATTTTTCTATTTTATTTTTTTTATTTTTTATACTGAAATTGTAATTTTCTAAATTTTCTCACTCATTTTATCTAGAAAATCGATATGTATATATTTACATATGGATAATATATTCATTATCACATTAATAGGAGGTGAAAATGTGAATAATAAAAAAAATAAATTCTTGTTAATTGTATCAGTATTCCTATTTGCCTTATTCATTTGTGGATCTGCTTCAGCAACAGAAAATTATAATATTGGAGAATTAGTGACAAAAAACGCTATTTCAGATCCAGGATTAAATTTTTCTAATTCTGATGATGTTTTATGCATATCCAACGGTGGATCAGCACATTACAAAAATATGAGTACCGAAGACAGTTTGCAGGGCGTGGTTGATGCAACCAGCAATAAACCAGATAAACAGAAGATCAGCGTTGGGAAAGGAAATTTGATTGGAATTTCTGACCCATTAGGAACTCTATCATTTACATTTGTAACAAAAAAAGGAAACAAATTAATGGCCAAACAATACCGGGCTACCACAACCGGTTCTGAATTAAGTATAACATCAAGTAAAACTGTTGATATTTCCAGTTATATCAGCGCATCAGACTGGAATAAAGCAAAAACTGAATTAGGAATTAATTCTTTTGAAATAGCCAGTATAGCTAATGCTTGGGCCACAGGTGCTCCCGTTGATCTTTTAAGAATAGCAGGTTCCAGTGGTGGAGTATCTCAAGGACTTTTAAGTGGATATGTAATGTCCAAAAGTATAAATCAGAATTATCCTTTATTAAGTGACAGTGAGTCTTACCACATCATAACCACTCCTGGGGGAGGCGATGACAATGTTCCTCAATATTTACTGGAATTAACACCTTTAAAATGGGTTAGAGACAGCAATAAAGTAAGTTATTTCAATTATATGGCCATGGATAATGGAGATCCTAACCAGGCCGCATATATGTGGTGGAATAGAGTATCTCAAACTGGGGTTCTCATTTTAATGAGTTCTCAAAATTTGAATAGTCAGTTCAGCACTGAAACTGGCCTATCTGTAGTAAGTGGTACTATAAGTGAAATAAAGTTTAATAACTGGTTATTGAACAAGTTAAATAATAATCCTGCCGTTTTGATTAATATAGACAGCCTAAAAACTATAAATAAAGAAAATTTCGACTATTTATGGTCTAAAGGTATAGACAAAAATTATATTAATGGTTTAACTGACGAAAGTAAGGACTACTTGATCAGTAATGTCCTAACAACCAATGATTATAATAATATGTATAATATTGGAGAGCAGGCCGCATTACTGGCAAAAAATGTACTTGGATTCCAAAAAGGAGATTCTGATTTAGCCGTGCTTAGTTCAGCAGGTTATGTGCTTTTAAATGGAGTTTCAACTCAAGGGGCACTTGACGGAGCAATTAGTGTTACTGGCACTAAACTGTCTAATTTGATGAATCTTAAAAGAGCCATGTGGCAGCCATTATGGTTCACTTTTGTCAAAAAAGACGGTGCAGAGTTGAATGCCATGATTGTGAATTATGTAAATGGTGCTCTCATAGCAAGTCAAGTATACGATATCTCAGCTGAGGCCCTTAAAAATAATGCCTATGCAAAATCAGTTTCGGCTGCATTTTCAGGTGGTGCTGCAGATAAGCCTTACTTCCAGCAAGATTATTACATAGTGAGTCTAGCAAACCAGTGGGCCGTCGGAGTACCCTATGATTATCAAATTTCAGGTATAGGTGGTGGATGTCCGGGTTCGGGGCTATCACAGGGATATTTAATAGCCAATTATGTTTTAAATAAATATCCTTTAGCGCTTGGGCAGCAATATATAACTATCAGCATACCGGCTCATTGTAAAGAACAGGTTATAATCGATTCTTTAGGTGTTTCTACAGCTTTAGGTACTTATTATAGCTTGGGTTTATCAGGATATACATCAAATGCTAATTTAGCAGGAATATTTATTCTGTGGAGCGAAAGTACCCATACTGGTAAAGCAATAGTACTGGATATGAACCGTGACCTTATAAATGCCATGCAAAACCAGGATGTGGGTAGTAACAACTATTACTATAAAACCATGTACTGGGCATTATGGTATTTAGAAAAGGCATTTCCAGGACAAGAGCGTTATGAAGAGGCTTTGAGTGCATTTAATGTTACAAGGGAAATAGCAATTACTCAAAAAGAGTTAAGTACCATGTTAGCTGCCGGAGGAGACCCGGTTCAATTCGTATTAAATTACGTAGTTCCAGTTACTCCACCTACAGATAATAATACAAATCCCACCGACCCGACAACTAATCCTACAACAGATCCTTCAGGACCAGCAAACCCAATTAGTCCTGTAGATCAAGGTACAATATCTGAAGAAATTATAAGTGCTTTGAATACAGTTTTAGCAACTGATCAGTTTAGTGAAACTACTAAAGAAGTTGCTTCAGGATTACCCTTAGAGAAATCTACAGCCTCAACAACTTCTGTAAGTGGTATGCCCATGGTAACAATGGTGACTCTACTTTTATTAAGTATTTTTGCTCTGGGACTATACTTTAGTAGAGAAAACATCAGTTCCATTCTGAAAAAATCTGAAAAGTTAGGGAAGTAGGTTTAAACCTCTCCCATTATTATTTTTTTTGATTTATAATAAATTCTATTTAAGATTAAAGATAATTATGAAAAATAATAATTTATTTTCACCTTCCCAATTATCATATCAACATTTATTCAGTAGACGTAATAATGTCTTTCTAATTAAATCCTCGGATAATAAAACTACCCCATTTATAATGAAGTTTTATTCAGAGCCCAATTCCATGTTAAAAAGTAACATAGAGTATAAAAATCTTATTAAATTAAATAGAGAAGGTCTTAATGTTCCTCATGTTAAAAAAAACAAAGATCATTACAATATAATAGAATACATACCCGGGGTTTTGGTGAGTGATTTAGCTTACAGACTAAATAAAGGAGAGTGGATTAAAAAATTAGCCTGCTGGATGTTCAAATTGCATTCCATAAAATTGAATTCCAAGCAGAAGAAGAATAAAAAATCCTATTTAAAAGGAGACTGTAATTTGAGGAATTTTATTTACTATGAAAACCAGATCTATGGCCTTGATTTTGAAGAAAAATTATTTGGAGATCCTCGACAAGATTTAAGCGAAATCTGTGTTTTCATTCTAGATAACAAAGTGGATAATCCTGATAAAATATTTATAGCACTAAAGTTTTTAAAAGAATATGAAAAATTATCCGGCCAGAAAATAAATGATTTAGGTCATTTTTTAAGAAAAAGTATCGTTAATAGTCAAAAAAGAAAAAATAAATATAGAAAAATTTAAAAAAAGTTTAAAAACATGGTTTTTGTTTTAAATTACTTTTTGGCAATCATTACTTCACTGGATTTAATAATAGCCATTACTTCATCACCAACTTTTAAGCCCAGATCTTCTACGGCTTCTTTGGTAATGGTGGCTGTAATTTCGCCTGGAGTTTCAATTTTCATCTTTATTGTGGCGGTTACAACCCCTTCCTTGACTTCTTCCACTTTTCCTTTTAATGAATTTCTAGCACTTATTTTCATTATTCACACCTCTTAGAATTAATATTTGTTTTTTAATATATATGAATTAACCTAATATGTGCATATCTAAAATAAATATTGTTAAATTTTTGGAATTTGTAACTTTTTAATAATCCTTTAAAAATATTTAATAAATCGAAAAAGAAAATCGATAGGATTATATATTCAATTCGATAAATCATTTTTGTTAAGAAATTATTAATATTCTAATTAATATTTTGGAGGTTAAAAATGAATAATAAGATTATAGCAGCAATATTAATAATAATTATTGCATTGATAGGTGTTGGGGCTTATGCCATGAATGGGGGTTTCCAGGAAAAGCAAATCCTTCGAGTATCAACCACAACCAGTTTAGAAGATACTGGACTGGTTGATAACTTAGAAACCGCTTTTGAGAAGGAACATCCCAACATCGATGTGCAATTTGTCTCAGCAGGAACTGGAATCGCGCTTAAATATGCCGAAAAAGGTGACGCCGATATGGTCATAGTTCACGATAAAAAGAAAGAACAGCAATTCATAGACGATGGATATGGAACCAAGAGATATCCATTTGCCTACAACTACTTCTATATTGTGGGACCAACCAGCGATCCTGCGAAAATAAAAGGCATGAAAAATGCCACAGAAGCATTTAAAAAGATTATGGAAGCTGGAGAAGCAAATTCTTCCGTAAAATTTGTATCCAGAGGAGATAATTCCGGGACCAACTCTCGTGAATTGAAAATCTGGAATAATACTAAAGCCAATTACAATTCCAGTATAAATGGATCTTCTTGGTACATTGAAACTGGAAAAGGAATGGGTGATACCTTAGTCATTGCCAATGAAAAATCGGCTTACACTCTATCTGATTCTGGTACTTACCTGGCATTTAAAGGAAATATAACTTTAGTTCCTTACCTGACCAGTGGTAAAGATCTTTTAAATGTTTATTCTGCCATACCAGTGAACCCAGAAAAGATAAAAGGCGTAAATTATAATGCTTCCATGGAATTTGTTGATTTCCTCTTATCAACCGAGGGCCAGCAGTTAATTGGAAACTATGGTAAAGAAAAATACGGACAAGCACTTTTTATTCCCTTGTATGGAAAAGGTGAACCTACTTAGGTAGTTTGATTTTTCTAATTCTCTTATTTTTTTTGAAATTTTTTGGGATAAATATATAAATTAAGGGGTTAAACACCCCATATATTCATTTTTTGGTGGTTTAATGAACGAGTTTTTAAATGGAATGTTACAGGCTATAAATCTAATTTTAACCTTAAATCCAGAATTAGTTGAAATAACCACCCGTACTCTTTTCATATCTCTTTCAGCCACATTCATAGCAGCCCTGATTGCCATTCCCCTGGGAGGATTAATTAATTTTAAAAAATTTAAGGGCAAAAGAAGTCTGATAAATCTAATTCAAACTTTATATAGTCTCCCCACAGTCCTTGTGGGTTTATTTGTATTTTTACTACTCTCCCAACAAGGAGTATTCGGTGATCTAAATCTATTGTTCACCCCCACCGGAATGATAATAGGTCAGACCCTTTTAATATTACCCATATTAATTGGATTTACTATTACTGCCCTTAAAACCGTGGGGAAAGACCTCACAGATTTATCTATTTCCCTGGGAGCCAGTGAATTTCAGACCATTTACACCATAATGCGCGAGGCTAAGTACGCCATTATGGCTGCAGTGATTCTTGGATTTGGAAGGGCAATATCAGAAGTGGGCGTGGCCATTATGATTGGAGGAAATATCAGAGGGGCCACCAGAGTAATAACCACCACCATATCCCTGGAAACATCTAAAGGAAATTTAGAGCTTTCCATAGCTCTGGGAATTATTCTGCTGGGTATTGCACTTATTATCAATCTCATGCTAAACCAGATACAGGAAAATTAACTGGAAAAATCTAAAATGACAATTAAACCCACACAGAAAATAAGAAAATATAAAAACTAAAAAATAATCAGGAGAAACCATGAATATTTTAGAATTAAATGGAATTTCTAAAAAATACGATCAAGAAGAAATTCTACGTAATGTTAACCTTAAAATTAAAAAAGGTACTAATTTAGGACTTATTGGTCCCACAGGATGTGGAAAAACCACATTACTGAGAATAATAGATTTGCTGGAAACTCCTGATTCTGGAAAGATTGTTTTTAATGATATTGATGTATTAAATTCTTCAAAAAAAGAAAAAATTCAAATTAGAAGAAAAATAGGCATGGTATTTCAAAAACCAGTGGTTTTTAGAGGAACCGTTATGGAAAACGTGGCTTATGGCCCAGATATACGAGGCCGTGACAAAAATGAACTAAAAGGAAAAATAAGTGAAAAACTGGAATCCCTGGGGCTGGGAGGTTACGAAGACCGGGATGCTTCCAGCCTATCTGGCGGGGAAACCCAACGAATGGCGCTGGCTCGAGTGCTTATTAATGAACCAGAACTCTTAGTTCTGGATGAACCAACTGCTAATCTGGATCCCCTGTCCACTGAAAAAATTGAATCAATAATCCTGGAGCTTAAAAAGAATGAAACCACAGTTATAATGGCTACCCACGATTTAATCCAGGGCCAAAGATTATGTGATGAAATTGCCATTTTAAATCATAAAATTTTCCAGATTGGCTCCCCGGAAGATGTTTTTAGTAAACCAAAGAATCGTTTTGTGGCCGATTTTGTAGGGGTTAAGAATATCATCCAGGGCCATGCTGAAGCTGCTTCCGAAGGATTATCTGCCATAAATACTAGCTCATTAATCATTTACTCCTCTGAATCACTGAAAGGCCCTGTTCATGCGAGTATTCGGCCAGAAGATATTACTATTTCCCTTAATAAAGTAGAAACCAGCGCCTTGAATGAATTCAAAGGTGAAGTTTCAGAGATAAGTAAGCAGGGTGCATTGGTTAATGTTAAAATAAATGTTTCAGGGGAAATTTTCATGGTTTACATGACCAGAAAATCCTTTTTAGACATGGAACTTACCATTGGTTCTCCATTATGGATTCAATTTAAAGCCTCGGCCGTTCATGTTTTTAAATAATATGAAATCAACCTTTACATATTATAAAATTTATGACTTTATCTGTGTATGCTGAGACTATTAATTAGATTTGAATAATTGTCCACCCATATGCTTTAAGTTAGCATGATTTATTTTAATAGTTATCTTTAATTTATTATTTTAATTAAAAGAGGTTTTTATTTAAAGTATGGTAAAAATAATCCTATATTCATTTTATGAATTAAGATAGAGTTTGAAAAATTATTTTTATGATTTTATGTTTAATTTTAATAAAAATTTAAAAAAATATTATAAAAATGTTTAATTAAAAATAGTAGGCTTAAAAAGTCTAAAGAATTTTAATTCATTAATCAAAATTGTTTTATGAATTTTATTAAAAATCAATTGCGCTTAACAGCCGTAAGGAGGCCATCCCTTCCTTCTTCCACAAATAAAACTGCTTTCCCATTAACCGGGCATGGTTTTACAGGCTTATTTTCTTCATTAATGACTTCACCATTGGTCACGATTCTACCATCAATATTAAAAACAATATCAATTCCAGCATCAAGAAGGTTTTCCACAGTTTGGGCGCCAGTAAGGTCTCTAATTTTCCCAATTTGCAGAAATCTGCCATCAATATTAGTAAAAGCTAGACCCAATCCAGCCATGGCCCCTATAACCCCATCTTCTGTTCCACCCAGGCCTTCTAATCTTATTCCCAGGTTTCTAGCAAGTGTTCTTGATTTACCTTGATTTAAGACCGTGTCTTTTGCATCTCGACCATATGCCACCAATGGGGGCAAAATCTGACTGTGATGAGCTACGGCCAGACCAGGATCACTGCCTTCAATAAAGTCGTTGAGCATTTCTTCTCGGGCAATTTCAAAAATATCCGTTAATTCATCCTGGTCATCTGATTCCAGGTGGATTACCCCACAACTGTTGTGAGAGGTGTAGGGAATGTCCGGGTGAAAGTAAAGCTGGTGCCGAGTAACTCCCCTAAGCGGATAATTTTTGGCCAGTTCATCTGCCACTGCCCGGGCCAATCGTCCGGTGCCTCTTGAATGTAAATTGTCAGTATCATCCATGCAAACGTAAATAGTCATTAAATTACCTCTTAAGATTATTTTTAAAATAATAAGGTTTTTAAAATTTAAATATTGCGATTAGAACCCATATTACTATTTTTTATGATTCAATAGATTAAATATCCTCATTAAATAAATATCATTAAAAAAAAAAAAGGAGAATCATCCTTGAACCATAATCAATTTTCCAGTTTTAGGATCTTTATATACTGTCCCCATTTCTTCCATTCCTTCCCCTAATCCAGAAGCAGATTGGGGAGTTTCATTAATTTTTTCACCCATTTTAACTTGAGCTACTTCTTTCATAGCTTTTATTGTATCCTGACGTTCTTGAGGAGTCATGTCACTAAAAATTACACTCTGCATATTCCATGAGATAACTAAAAAAATTAAAAACCCCACTGACAAAACCAACATGGCATCCACCAGATTGGCCGAGCCCGCCATGGGATCTTCTTCACCTCCAATAGATATTAACCTCCTACTTCTTCTTCTAAGCATTTTTCATCACTTCCAGAACTGATTCAGCCATCACTTCCAAGTTAGAAAGATCTTCTTCATACCATCTTCTTCTAATCTTAGAAATTACATAGGCCAGGCCCCCAGCAGCCAAACCAACTACCGTAGTGTCAAAAGCTACAATGATGGCTTGGGCTAATCCCTGGATATCTCCCCCACCTAAAGCAGCTAATCCAGGGCCCATTGGTATTAAAGTACCCATTAAACCCAGAGTAGGTCCTAATCGAGTAACTATGTCTGTTTTCTCTAGCTTCTTTGCCGCTTTTATTTCTTCTGATTCCAACAATTTCCTGGCAAATGCTTCCCTAGATTTAGAACTTATCCTGAAACTTTCAGCTAACTGAATCAAAGCATTCTTTTGATTTTGAGAAATAAGGGCATTTTTTACCGTTTCAACTATTTTCTGAGGATTTTCAGTATTTCCCACGGAAATAATCATACTTTCAATTTGCTTAATGTTGATACGAATTCTATGATAATATTCATAAAATAGAGTTCCCAAGCTGACTAAGGCATAGGCAAAAAATAGTAATAGGCCTATTATTACTGGTATGAGAAGTGCTTGGGAAATTAAATGCAAAGCACTGGTTAAAATTTCACTGTTAAATAAATTTTCCATCATTTAATAGACCTCTTGAATTAACTGGAGATTAATCATTTATTTTTATCCTTTTATTGATTAGTTACCCCGTATACCTTTGAAATAACCAAATACAATTAGACCACAAATTATTAAACCGGCTATTAAAGCTTGCCATAAATTTGAAGGTGTTTTTTGAGGTTCAGTATTTTCTTTAGTAACCTCATAAGCATTTTTTCCTTCCTGGCCTTCACCTCCACCACCGCTTTGTAATAAATTCGCCTTGTATTCCAGATTATTGCCTATGCCAGTAGTATTATCGCTGTTGATTATATTACCAAATATTTCTTCGTAAAATGAAGCAGTACCATTACCATTACCATTACCATTACCATTACCATTACCATTACCATTACCATTACCATTACCATTACCATTACCATTACCATTACCATTACCATTACCATTACCGGTTCCATTACCCGTTTCATTTTTATTTATATTAACTTTTAATGTGTCTGGAGATGCTGAAGACACATGGCTGGCAAACTGAGCTTGAGTAGCTTCTAAAATGATGCTATTAAAATGACCATTTGCTCTCACTGTTTTTCCTTCAGCAGATGGTAAAACTTCAAAGGATATGTAAATAGTTTTAGTTTTACCATTAGAATCATGTCTCATGTTTCCAACCACCCATGAACCTGAAGAAGATGAATAGTCAGCTTTAGAAACTGAGGTATAGTGAGATAAATATTTTAGCCCATCAGGAACAGGAAGAGAAACAATAACATTGTTCCAAGCCACAGTTCCAGTATTGTACGCAGTAACAGTTATTTGAACCTGATCCCCAACATTAACCGATTGTTTATTAAATTGAACTGTTAAAAACCCACTCGAATCGGCAAACACTATTCCCGAACTTGAACACACAATAAAAAATGTCATGATAACAGTCAAAAAAGGTTTAATATTTCGCATTTTCATCATCCAATCAAATTAAAAATCTTGCTAATTGAAAAGCTATTTTCAAATAATGTGATTTTAGGTCTTTTATCTTTTTTTAGAATATTTTAAAAATAAAAAAAGAAAAATATTTTATTTACGTACAGGGACTTGTAAAACCTTGGCTTTTATTCCTGTACTGGACATTTCCATCAAAATTGATGAATAAACCCTTTTAGAAGGATATACTTTAGTTAAGTATATTCTCTGAGTAAAAGCAGTTTTTCCAGTCATGGTAAGCTTGTTATACACATTTATTGTCTTTCTGTAGGGCGATTTATTGTAGATGAACTTTGCAAAAGTGAATTTAGTACCCACTGGATATTTACCCAGGTTTAAAACATATGCTTTGTTAGGATACAGAGTTGTGCTGAATTTCTTGTACTGTTTCTGATTGTCCGGTAGTTGAACTGTTAAGTAGTAAATTAAGGATATCTTTCCCGTGCCCTTGTTAGAAACTGTTAAGGAAGCCGTTGGAAAAGCTAACTGGTAAGTTTTAGTATTAACTGCCGCCCAGTTTCCTACACTATCAACCGCTGAATATTTTAGACTGTTAGTTCCTTGTTTACTTATTTTAATAGCTGAAGTATATTTAATCTTAGTTGGGCTGGTAACTGGGTTGCTTCCATCAGTAGTATAATATATGGTTGAAGAATCACTTGATGTAATTTTTACATATTTATAGGTGTTGTAATTACCACTGGGGACGTCTGATGCTACAGATGGTGCGTGAGTATCTAAGGTGTAGTTTTTAGTGTAAACATCAGACCAGACATTTTTCCAGTAACTATAGTTTCCTATGGCCGCGAATTTTACTATGGTATTGCCTTCTGTACTAACATTAACTGGACCCACATATTCCAGTCTGCTGGAACTATTACGAGGGTCTGAACCGTCTGTGGTGTAGTAAATAGTTCCATTTTTATCTGGAGTTAATATTAAGCTCACAGGAGACTTATAAGAACCGGATTCTGGAGTAGAATTAATTTTTGCAGCAATTGGGTTAAGATAAGCATAGTTCAGGTAGCCATTACCATTAGAATAGGCTATTTGGGGAACTCCCAGAGAGTCCATAGCCAGAGAAATCCATGGAGAAACACCAGAAGTGATATTTATGTTTTGTATATTCCAAGCTGAGCTATTTTGATCTTTATAAGCTAATTTCAATACTTGATTAATTGTGTCTAAATAAGCTATTTGGGGATTTCCTGTGTAGTCCAGTACCATATTAGTCCCCTGAGCCGTGGAATTATCAAGTATTTCATATATCCAGTTTATTCCATTCCATTGGGCGTATTTAAGTCCTCCATCCTGTAAGATGTAACTTATCTGAGGATTTCCCTGTGAATTCAAAGTCAATGAGTTCCAGGATCCAACATGAGTGGAGTTGTCCACAATAACATTTTTCCAATCATTAGGGCCAATTCTCATGGCATACCTGAGATCTCCATAGTAATCATCATGATAGGCAATTCTGGGGTTTCCCGTAGAATCCAAAATTAAAGAATTATAATGGCCAGCTGATTTGGCCACTGACTCCACAACCCAGCTTGTGCCATTTTTGTAAGCATATTTTACTGTTTCTGCCCCGTTATCAAAGAAACTTATGCAGGGACTGTTATTATTCATGATGATGTTGGTATAGGATACATCTCCTGAAAAGATATTTTCGAAATGCCAACCTGAATTATCCTTGTAAGCGTATTTAAGAGCCGTATTACCATCATTATATACCACATGTGGATTATTAGATGAATCTAGGGCCAAATCTGGATAAAAACCAGTTCCCCGGCTAGTAGTATTATTTGCTATGGTTTCATTAATCCAACCATTTTCGGTTTTATAAATATATTTTAAAACTGGCAATTGGGTGTAGATCAGATGATGGTTTCCTAAGGAATCCATTACCAGAGAAGTGTAAGAACTGCCATTATCCAGCAAATCGCTTTTCCATGCACTATCCTTAGGTTCCACTAAGGAACTGGTAGTATTGTTGTTTAATATACCCGCAGTATTGTTTGAAATTGACAGATTAACCAGGGAATCAGCGACTGTGGCATTTTGTACATTAGGCATTAATTTAAAATTTAAATTAGTTTGTTGACCAGACAGATTCAGAGATACCCTGGCAGTTATATTAAGATATTTTTGATTACCTGCTCTTAAATTACCTAGATACCATATCCCGTCAGTATAATTATTATTGGTTATATTATTCCCGTGGGATACATATTCTAAACCTGGGGGCAGTAGTGCTTGAATTTGTAAAGCTGAAAGGTCTTTGGTTCCATTATTTTTTATAGAAACCGTGAAATTAATCAGATCTCCCGGATTAACTGTTGATTTATCCACTATACTGTTTAAAATTATATTGGACGTATTACTGGCGTTAGTATTGTTAGTGGTGTTGTTGGTATTATTTGAAGTGGAATTGTTGCTTATGGTGAGACTCACCAGTCCATTATTGGCGGTTGCATTTTGATCATTATAAAACAATGACGATTTAAAATCCACCATTTGTCCTTTCAATGCATCCAGGACATTCACGGTTATATAAAGCTGTTTTGAAACACCAGACTTTAAATTTCCCACATTCCAGATCCCGGTTGCATTAGAATAAGTACCGCTGGAAGAGATATATTGTAATCCCGGCGACAACAATGCTTGTATCTGAACATTTGTATAATTTAGAGAACCATTATTGGTTAAATTTACCATAAAGGTCACATTATCACCAATATTTACCAGGGGATTATCCACCCCATTATTAATTATTATTCCTGAATCTGCAAAAGCATACCCTGCCATTAAACTAATTATTAAAAACATGAGTATTGTTGAAATTAAAGACTTTCTCATATACCCCTCTCCATTTATTTTTATAAAATTTGATATTTTTGATTTATTGAAAAGAATATAAATACATATCGATAATTCTTGATAAAAAAATTAAAAAATATCAGCGTATAATTTAAAATAAAAATAAAGAATTTTAAGTACTAGTAAAATATTGTTACATCGAAAAAAAGTTAACAATATGTTTATTAATGCAATTAGTTAATTATGATTATAAGTTAAATAATGAAATAAAATTATTATCTCCACCAATAGAACCTAATCTTAAAAAACTATCCTAAAATATCCTTAATTTCTTATAAAGTAAAATCTTAATCAGAAAAAAACTAGGTGAATACATTGAATCAAAAATCCCCTGTAATTCTAGTAATATCCATTATTTTCATAGCCAGCGGAGTAGTATGGCTATTTTTTGACACCAACCAATCCATTGGCATTGATATCCAGCAAGTTACAGATATGCTGGGCCGTAATGTAGATATTCCCTCTGAAACCAATAAAGTCGCTTCTATTTCAGCATCCACCACTGTAGAGCTTTTTATGCTGGCTCCGGAAAAGATGATCGGATGGAATGAAAAAAGAACCCGTAAAGAAAATATTTACATGAAATCAACTTATTCTAGCCTTCCGGTTATTGGAGGAGGTAAAAAAGATGCTAATTACGAAAATATAATCTCCATGAATCCAGACATAGTCCTGATAGGGCATGGAGGAACTGTAGACCAGGTGGATCAAATTCAAAGTAAGTTTGGGAGAATACCTACCCTGGATATTGAAGGAGACAATAATTTAACCAGCATCACACCTTCACTGGAGTTTTTAGGAAAAGTGCTCGGTAAAAAGGAACAATCTGACAAGTTAATTAGCTTTTACAATGATATGATGCATGAAGTTAATTCTACTGTATCCACCATTCCAGAAAGTGAAAGGAAAAAAGTGTATTATGCACGGGATTCCACCGGACTAATGACCAATCCTCCAGGTTCTACCCATACCCAGCTTATTGAAATTTGCGGAGGAAAAAATGTTGTGGAAGCTCCTTTAACAAAAGGTAGTGTGGGAGTTTCCATGGAATTAATACTACAGTGGAACCCAGACGTTATAATCACCAGTAATCAACATTTCTATGATAATATTTATTCTAACTCATTATGGGCCGATGTTAAAGCAGTGAAAGAAAAACAAGTGTATATGGTCCCCACATCACCATTTAACTGGTTTGAAGGACCTCCTGGTGCCAATACCATAATAGGTATACCCTGGACCGCTAAAGTCTTATATCCAGATAAATTCCAGGACATGGATCTTAAAAAAATAACCAAAGAATTCTACAACGAATATTACCATTACAACCTAACTGACCAGGAAGCAACCAATATATTAAGCTCTTCTGGTTTGAAAAATACTTGAAAACTTGAGAAGAAAATTGTAGAATAATTTAAAAACAAATATTAATAGTTTAAAAAATTATTCTTAAAGATTTTAAAAAATTTTTTTCAAAAAATTTAAAGAAGTTATTCCAAAAAACAGGCTGCTGATAATTTGACTAAATTAAGGTTCAGAAATTCTTCCCAAGATGCGAATATTAATGATTCAAATGCTAGCAAGTCCTGGATAAATAATTCTCTGGTAAAAAAATTATCAGTGACTTCTTTACTAGTAATCCCTTTAATTATCTTATTTTTTATTTCATTTTTAATAGGCAGATATCCCATATCTCCTTCAGAGGTTTTAATGGCCCTGGCTGCGAAAACAACACTGGTGAATTATAATATACCTCCTTCAGTAGAGGCAGTTATTTTTCAAATTCGATTGCCCCGAATTATGGCTGCCATGATGGTTGGTGCGGCTTTATCCATAGCCGGGGCCTCATTTCAAGGTATGTTCAAAAATCCTCTGGTTTCTCCAGATAAATTAGGAGTTTCAGCCGGTGCCGGTTTTGGAGCTGCTCTTGCCATTTTATTCGTTGCAGGTCCATTTATGGTACAATTTTCAGCATTTATGGGAGGACTATTGGCAGTGGGCCTGACTTACATGATTAGTCAAACCTTTAAAGGTACGTCCATGCTCACCTTGGTTTTATGCGGGATAGCCATTGCGGCCCTGTTTTCCGCATTTATCTCAATGATTAAATATGTGGCAGATCCTTATGAACAGTTACCCACCATAGTTTTCTGGTTAATGGGTAGTCTATCTGCCGTTACCAACCAGGACATATTAATGGTTACCCTGCCCATGGTGGTAGGCAGTGGGATTCTCTTATTAATACGTTGGAGAATAAATGTGCTTTCCATGGGCGAAGACGAAGCTCAAACCCTGGGAGTTGACACTAAAAAACTTCACATCATTATAATAACCTGTTGTACTATCGTTACTGCTGCAGCAGTCAGTATAAGTGGAATAATAGGATGGATAGGTCTTGTTATTCCACATATTACTCGAATGATTGTAGGGCCAGACCATAAAGTACTTTTACCAGCCAGTATTTTTATGGGAGCTTTTTTTCTCCTATTAATAGATGATGTGGCCCGTACTATCACCACGGTAGAAATTCCCCTGGGTATATTGACGGCCATAATTGGGGCTCCCTTCTTTCTATATCTTCTAGCAAAAAGTAAAGAGGGATGGTCATGAGTATTTTAAGGCCCTCCACTATTGCTGATAGGCCGAATTCAGACATTTTAAAAAATTGCTTGATGCAGGTATCTGATGCCAGTTTCTCCTATGACGGCCAACACAATATATTTGAAAATATTAATTTTTCAGTGGAAAAGGGAGACGTTTTTTGCATACTAGGACCCAATGGTACAGGTAAAACTACATTAATCAAATGTATTAATGGTCTGATGAAATTAAGCTCTGGAAAAATTTTATTTAATGAAAAAAATATTTATTCTCTTAATAAAACAGAAATAGCTAAAAATATCGGTTATATACCTCAAATACACAATTCAACATTTCCATTTTCCGTTCTAGACGTGGTTCTCATGGGCAGGTCCCCTCACCTGGAGATGTTTGCTTCCCCTGGAGAAAAAGATATTAAAATTGCGGAAGAATCCTTGAAAACTCTCAAAATTACCCACATGCGAGATGTATCATACACAGAAATAAGTGGGGGAGAACAGCAACTGGTATTTCTGGCCCGCATATTAACTCAAAAACCCAGTATTCTTTTACTTGATGAACCAACATCGCACCTTGATTTTGGAAATCAAATGCGAACACTCAATATAATAGAAAAATTGGCCAAAAATGGACTTTCCATATTAATGTCATCCCATTTTCCTGATCAGGCCTTCATTTCCGCCAATAAAGTAGCTTTAATGAAAGGAAAAAGCTTTATTGATATCGGTTCTCCTGAAGAAGTAATCACCAAAGAGAATATGGAAGAAATATACAATATAAAGGTAAAAATAGTTGATATAGAACACAGAAAGGCCTGTATCCCATTAAAAGTGAATGGGGAATGAAATTATCTTTTTTATCTTGTTTAAAGTTCTTTTTATTTTTAAATTAAATAAATAAATTAAAAAAATAGTATCAAATAATAGAAAAAATGAAAGGATATGAAAAATTTAAAAATGAAAATTAATTTATTCAATTAATAACGGACTAATTATCACTTAATTTTCTAATCCTGACCATAGTCTCATAATATGGAGTCCCATTACCTTTTTCACTGATCATATCTTCTGTTAAAACATTAACACATTTATTGTGAACAATCCAGCCCCCCCTATAAGTAGATACGCAGTCTTTCCGAGTATCAGGGTCTGATGAAATTTTAACTTCTAGTGAGCCTGATTTTGACTCTAAAATTGCTAAATCGCCATTTTTCAAACCAAGGCTTTCCAGTATCTGAGGGTGAACCTTAAGTTCTAAATGGCCCTTTACCATTTCTTTATCTGGAATTTCAGAACCCACCCATTTTTCAGGCATTATGGAAAGCAGTCTTAAAGAATAATCACCCGAATCCCGTATATTCTCTATTTTACTGTCATTCTCTTTGGAAGAAAAATTATCCTGGGTAAATTCATTTTTTTCAGAATATTGATTACATTCATTCATTTCAAATTCGTTAATAAACTGGAATTTTCGAGATTCAGTGAAAAACTGCTTATCTGAATAGGGAGTAACTGGAGGGCCAGGAATTCTTTGCGGTTTTTCCAGGAGATTTTCAAGATTAATTCCTTTTTTAAGGATAGGATCCGCCAGTTTCTCCAGCCATTGCTGGCTGTTGCCAGCCATGTCATTACCAAATCCTAATATATTGGCCAGTTGCTGAAATATCCACAATTCAGATTTACATTCACCTTGAGGATCTGCCACCGGATTTAATGGAGATACAATGTGATGACCATAGGCTCCCAACAAATCCTGATCCTCCAGGAAAGTGGTGGCGGGTAAAAATAAATCTGCAGTTTGTGAAGTGTCATTTAAGAATTGATCCACCATTATTACAAAATCTGCACTTTTAAAAGCCTTTTTAACCTTCATGGAGTTAGGGCACATGGCCACGGGATTTCCGGCGGTTAAAAATATCAATTTTATGGGAGGCTCGGCATCAAGAATGGCTTGACCAATGGTAGGCATGGGAAGTTTTCGATGATGTGGTGCGAGTTCTTCAGCAGCCCACTTATCATCAAAAAATCCAAATTCATCAAATCCCTGGCTTACTCCACCACCAGAAACTCCCAGATTTCCAGAAACCGCTGCCAGTGCATCAATCATTCTAAAAATTAAATGGCCTTTTAAATAACGGTGCAGTCCCCAACCAGTTATAATGCTACTAGGCCCGTTTAAATAAATATTAGCCAGAATTTCCAGCTCAGATAAGGGAATATCACATTTTACAGCCAGTTCTTCCAGAGTATAATCATTCAGGATTTTCTGGTATTGGTCAAAGTTCTCACTGTGATTTTCAATAAATTCCTGGTCTTCTAGGCCTTCTTTTAAAATAATCTTGGCCATGGCCATGGCCAGATAGGAGTCATTGCCCGGTTTTGGCTGGTAATGAATATCACTGGCCCTTGCAGTTCTGGTTTTTACCGGATCTATGGTTACCACTTTTGCCCCATTTTTTCTGGCCTTTTTAATGATTTTCCATATATGAAGGTCAGTAACTGCCGGGTTTCGTCCCCATATAATTATAAGATTACTATTTAAGTGATCTATAGGGTCATGTGATATTCTTTCACCTAAATCCATCTCCTGGCCGGCTTGACCAGTTCCACCACATACCGTACCATAGAGAGTGGATGCTCCTCCTAAAAGATTGAAAAATCTTCTATTTAAAATTCGCAAGGCACTTCTAGCACCAAATCCCTGATAATAAAGTATGGATTCAGGTCCATGCTCCAGGATGATTTCTGATATTTTATCTGCTGCTATTTGAAGTGCTTCACCCCAGGATATTCTTTCCCATTCCCCATTTTTTTTAATGATTGGGTGGAGAATCCTTTGAGGATTATAAAATCTGTCTTTAAGGAATTTAGAAGTGCTGGAACATAGAAAACCCTGAGTATAGGTATGATCCGGATTTCCATTCAAGGAAGTTATTTCGCCATCATCTACTGTGGCAATTATACTACAAGACCCAGGACAGTCCTTGGTACAGGCCGTCAAAATTTTTTTCAATTAAATACCTCTAAATACTGATATTTTTCTATTCCCATATCAAATATTATTTCTTTGAATGGTTATTCCACTAAGTATTTCACTAAAAGAATTAAATAATGAAATATTTTATAAAGATTATTTATATCATCAAATATATTATTAATTAACTACTCTAGGCAATAGCTAGTATAATAGTTTAATTAACTAATTCTCTAATCATTTTCCTTTTAAGTAGTATTTTATAGCATCAGCAATAGTTCCCGAGAATTGTACTGGACATATACCTTCTTCTTCGAGTTTTGAAGCTGGTTCTTGGCCCATTCTGCTGCATAAAATGGCCTTACAATCTGTTATAATGTCCAGAGATTGCATCCACCGGTCAGAGTGTTCTTGAAGAGGTTTCTTTTCTTTTTCCATTAATTCCACAAAATTTACTTGGTTTCCTTCTACTTCAAATATGAGAAAGTGGGAAGCATCTCCAAAGTGCATATTAACAGTTTTGCCATCACTGGAAGCTACTGCTATTCGAATATTCTCACCCATATTTTAACCTCATTTCAATCTTAATTCTTATATAAATCTTTAAATCATCAGATTTTACAAAATTCACTCAATTTCCCATCCTGAGGCATCATAGTACTTTTCCAGAATCATGTTGGCCAGAGTATCTACTAAACTGATTCCTGCTGAATAACCGACAATAGGGATTCTTTGTGCGCCCATTCTATCATATATAGGAAATCCTACTCTAAAAAGAGGAATATTTTCTTCATTAGCTATACGGGCACCGTAAGAATTTCCAATCAGCAAATCAACTGGATTGTCTTTTATATAATTTTGAAGATCATAAAGGTCACATCCTTCCATTACGGAAGGTTTAGTAGGGCTTTCTTTGGCCACTTCTTTCATGTCGTCCATGAAACGATTACTTTCAGCCCCAGTGCAGACTACTGTCGGTATCATGCCCAGCTCTGCAGTAAATCCAGCCAAACCACTCACCACATCAGGGTCACCATATATGGCCACTTTTCTTTGATAATTGTAAGGGTGGGCATCGATTATAGTATCAATAAGACGGCCCCTATCCTTTTCCAGTTTCTCTGGGAGATCGCAATTTTGAATTTTGCAGATTGCTGAGATGAATTTATCTGTGTTTTTTAATCCCACTGGAAGAGGTCCAGATATGGATTTAACATCAAAACGTTTTTTCAAAAACTTTGCTCCTGAATTGGCATGTTTACATAAAGAAATAGTAGCTTTAGAATTTGCAGAATCAATTATTTCATTTACTTTAGTTCCGGCAGGCGGTAAAAATGAAACAGAATCTGTATGGGGTGCATCAAGGGATTCTGAATTGTCAGTAAGTATGATACTAGAACATTTCATTATTTCCAGAATTTCCTTAATTTCCCGGATATCTGCTGGGGAAATATTTCCAGTTATAATGTTTATTTTACTATTAGTTTGATTCTGTACAGCCATATTTTCCAAAAGAGATTTAACTGCTTTATCATATCCATCAACATGTGAACCTGAATAGCTGGGAGTAGATATGGGAATTATGGGAGGTAATTCTTCATCAGGATGTTTTGATCTGAATTTTCGGATAATGAGACCCATATCATCCCCAATGGTTTCAGTGAGACAGCTAGATGTTACCCCAATTAATTTTGGTTTGTATTCCCTCCAAATCGTATCTAAAGCTTTTAATAAGTTTTCTTCACCACCATATACTACTGTGCTTTCACTCATGGAAGTGGATGATATATTTACTGGTTCACGGAAGTGTCTGCACATCTGGAACCTCAAATAAGTACTACATCCTTGAGAACCGTGAATTAATGGCATAGCTCCCTCAATTCCCAGAAGAACCTGTACCGCACCCATAGGCTGACACATTTTTGAGGGATTAATCACTGCAAAATGTTTTTTTGATTTAGGAATGCTAATTTCACCACATGACCCCTTACAGTTTGTATGTGAACCTGAATCGCAGTTAGTTAATTCTTGGCATTTTGAATAATCTTCATTAGGGAGTAATTTATCTTCATTCATTTTAAACTATCCCCTGATAATATTTTGAGGTTAATTTCCATACCGGGCTGGAAACGGCCCGGTCTACTTCTTTAGCAAAGTTTATAAATCCATTGAAACTTGCAAATGAGCTTATTCTATCGTGATTAAAGTCACAGAAAGGAATACCTAACTTGTGAGCCATATATTTTTCTTTAGCCCCAGATACAATTAAATCAGGATGATATTTTTTCAGTAGCTTGGCCAGTTCCATAGAGTTGGCATCATCTACCACCAGAGTACCTTCACTTACTGTCTCCATTATTCGATGGTAGTCTTCAGGTAGTCCGTTCTGAGTTCCAGTCATTATAACTTTCATTCCCAGCTCTTCAAAGGCACTGATAAGAGACCAGGCCTTATTACCACCCACGTAAACCGCTACTCTTTTTCCGGTTAATCTGGTTTTATAGTGGCTTATTTCAGATCTTACCTTTTTTATTTCTGTTTCAATTATTTTCTCAGCTATTTCCCTGATTTCAGGATATTGGTCCTGGAAAAAATCAGCAATGGAAAGTAGGGATTTCCCGGTATCTTCAATCCCAAAGAAATTAACCTTAAGGTGAGGAATACCGTATTTTTCCTCCATTTGCCGGGCCAGGTAGTTAGAAGATTTCTGACATTGCACAATATTCAAATCAGCCCTATGGGCATTGGCTATTTCTTCTACGCAGGAGTCCCCAGTTATGGCCGATTGAACAGTTATGCCCATTTTCTCAATTAGGGGCTGTATGGCCCACAAATCACCAGCCACATTAAATTCTCCCACAATATTTAAAGTAGGACCTTTTTCTTGAGTTGAAGCCAATGATTTTTGACCTAATCCTAATTTTTCCGGTTTTTCCAGTTCCCCAGTCCCAATCAAATGATCCAACATGGCATCACAGGCCAGTTGATGGCCCAGAGATTTATTAAAGCTTCTGAATCCCTCAGATTGAACAGGTATGATGCGGCACTTGGTGATTTCTTCTGCTTCCCGGGCAACACTTTTTAAATCGTCACCAATTAATCCTACTACACAGGTGGAATAGACAAATATGGCTGCGGGATTGTAAATTCCATTGAGTTCAATGATTGTATCAAATAATTTTTTTTCTCCACCAAATACAATGTCTTTTTCCTGAAGGTTAGTGGAAAATCCTTTTTTGTATAATTCTTCTCCTGAACTCCTACTTCCACGAATATCCCATGTACAAGACGCACATCCAATAGGGCCGTGTACCAAATGTATGGCATCAGTTATAGGCATTAGAACTACCCGGGCCCCACCATATACACATGATCTTTGAGTAACTGCTCCTGGAACAGAGGCCATGTTACATGATGGGCCTCTTTCATCACCTTCGTCTTTTTTCACACACATGTGATCTATTCGGGATTCCAGAGTTTTTATGATGGAGTCTGGAACTTCAGTAATAATCAAGTCATCATTTTGTGGTGATTCACTTGATTTTAATTCCTTTAAAGGCTCTTTAGCAGTTGATTTTAATGATTCAGATCCATTAAATTTTTTTGAGGAATTTTTCATATAAACCACCAAGGCTTGATTTTAATGATATTTTAATGATAATTATCAACTAATTTTTAATTCAATATCAATTATTCAATCAATTCGAATTGAATATAAAATTTTAAAAAATTTAAAGAAAAGTAGAATATTAATTTAAGTAATTCTCTTTTTTATTCTTTTTAAATAAAAAAGAGATTAATTAAATTGTTTAATTCAATAATTAACTTCAGAACTATTTTGATATCTTTAAATATTCTAATTTAAGCTAAATTTATTGAATTATTGCTGAAGTTTCCAGTGCTGTTCATCATAGTATTTTTCCATAACTATATTGGTTATACGGTCAATGAGGTTTACACTACCATTGTAACCTACAATAGGTACTCTATGGTATCCTGCACGATCGTAAACCGGAAATCCTACTCTTACCAGGGGAATATCCAGATCTCTAGTAATCAAACGTCCTTCAGAATTTCCAATTACTAAATCAACTGGTTCTTCCTCTAATCTTACTTCTAAAGCCCTTAAATCAGATCCAGGCATGACTTCTACTGGGCCCTCAGACTCTTTACCTACTTTTTTCATCTCTTCCACAAATTCAGGATTTTCCACACCGGTGCACACAAAGGAAGGAATCATTCCTATTTCACATACAAATCGGGCCATACCCATTACTAATGCCGGGTCCCCGTAAATAGCAACTTTCCTTCCAAATAAGTATCTGGAACATAAATCGGCCATGGAATCTATGAGAAGTCCTCTTTCATCCAGTAGTTCTTCACTGGCCTCTAAACCCGTCAATTTAGTAACGTTTCTCACGAATTCATCTGTGTTCTGAACACCAATAGGCATAGGCCCAATTTTAGCAGGTACATCATACTTTTTCTCCAGAGAATTGGCCGCATCATCACCATAGAATGGTAAAGAAATAGTTCCTAGACTATTAGATGAATCAGCAATTTCTTCCACCCGAGTACCGCCTTTAGGATAGAAAGGCATTGATTCTGTGGTGGAAGGTCTTAAAGGAGAATCAAAAGGATCAGAAGTATCACTTAGCACGATAGCTTCCGTTCCCATGAGGCCCAGGATGTGTTTTATCTCCCTTATATCTCCAGGATTTACCATACCTGGAATGATATTTAATTTATCATTGGATTCTGTTGGTTCTTCAGTCAGAGTATTTACAAAAGCCTTGACCGCATTACCATAGCCTCGGAAATGGTGTTCTACAAAACTAGGAGTTGATATATGAACCAATTTAGTTTTATTGGCTTTTTCTTCCCCAATTTCTTCAGCTAATTCTTTATGGGCCACTTTCATGAACCCCTCCACGTCATCCCCAATAATCTCACTGGAACAAGTGGTTACTACTCCTATTAAATCTGGCCTGAATCTCTTGGAAAGATTCTTAATACCATTTATAAGGTTACTTCTACCTCCAAAAACAGCAGCGTCCTCGTGCAGTGAGGTAACAGCTATTTCAGCAGGTTCTCTGAAATGTCGATTGAAAGCATATCTCACGAAGGTGTTACACCCCTGAGATCCATGCACCAGTGGCAGACCACGGTGAATACCCAATGTGGCGAACATGGCCCCCAGAGGCTGGCAAGTTATCAAAGGGTTTACAACTAGGGTCCTTCCCCTTTCAACAATATTTACATCACTCATTAAATCACCTAATTTTAAATTTTAATTTATTTACCAGCACTAACTGGGGCCTCTTCTTCTGGCGTGATTTTCCGCAGAAATTTCTTCTTCTATTTCTTGCTCAAATTCCATGAGTTTCCATACAGGGTTGTAAATGGCCGCATACATATCCTTGGCCAGATTCAGAAATCCTTCAAAACCTATGTATGGTCCGTTTTCATAGGAGTGGATTAATATACAGGGCACTCCCATTTTGTGGGCCAAGTATTTTTCCTTAACACCAGATAAAACAATGTCTGGTTTGTATTTTTCAATTATTTCTTCAGCTTCCAGGGAGTTAGGATCATCAATTATGACTGTATTTTCCCCTACTCTTTCTTTGATTTTCTCGTAACCATCTTCGTGTTCGAACATAGTGGAAACAGCTACTACATCCATTCCTAGCTCTTCTTCTAAAGGCTCAGGAAGGTGCCAGTTTTTAGGACCACCAGAGAAAACCCACACTTTTTTACCCTGCAGTTTCTCTTTTAGTTTATCCAGTTCCGGTCTGATCCATTTCATTCGGCTTTCAATAACCTTTTCTGCTTCTTCCTCTTTTCCAAAGTATTCACCTAATGCTTTCAAGTTTTCGGTGGGGTATCTAATACCAAAAAAGTCTACTTTTATGTAAGGAATATCATATCGTTCTTTTAAGAGTTTGGCAATGTAGTTGGATGATCTTTGACATCTCACCAGGCTCAATTTGGCCCGGTGCATCCATCCAATTTCGTCGTGACAGCAGTCCCCACTGAAGGTACTCAAGATATTGATTCCCATCTCATCAAAGTATTCTCTTAAAACCCACAAGTCCCCGTCAATATTATACTCACCAATGAGATTTACATCATATTCCGTAGTACGTGGAGGCTCCTTGGTTCCTACCAGACTCTCAAATAAGACATCATTGGCTACTTGGTGACCTTTAGACTGGCTAGGCCCCGCAAATCCAGGAGCATTTATAGCAATAACGTCTTTTCCTATTTCTTCCGCAACTTCTCTAGAAACTGCATCAATATCGTCTCCAATTAGCCCAGTGGTACAAGTGGCATAGGTATAAATAGCATTAGCTTCTGGAAACTCTTTATTTGCTTCCAGTATACATTTTTTAAGTTTATCCATACCCCCAAATACTACATCAGACTCCCGAATGTCAGTTCCAGTGATGTATTTCAGGTTAAAATTATCTATAGGGAATTTATCCCCATTGGGCATGTCGGGAGTGGTAGGATACCTTTTGGTACCATAGGCATAGGCCGTACATCCCACTGGAGAATGCACTACATGCAGTGCGTCTTTTATTGCTCCAGTAATTACTCCTTTTGCTCCAGCAAAGGCACATCCTCTCTCAGTCATACATCCTGGAACCGTGGTGGTGTTGCAGGCCGGAATGTGTTCTTTAGGATCTTTAGAATCTTTAATGTAAATGTGTTTTTTCCGTTCTGGAATCTCTTTATCAACTTCAAATAGATCGAAAGGCATATTACTCTCCCAAATATGTGATTTTTGTGATATGCTGATTTTTATTGATTTTTAATCAGCGAATATTAAATTAAAGACCATAAATCAAGTTATGGCCTCTTCTCCTTTCTCTTTAGTTCTTACCCTGATGGCTTCGTCCACCGGGCATACAAATATTTTACCGTCACCGATCTGGCCGGTTTGATTAACTCTCATAATGGCTTCCACTACTAAAGAAGCATCTTCGTCAGGCACTATGAGGATCATTAGTCTTTTGGGGATGTATCGCATGCTGCCCTCTTTTTTATGAAGTTCTTCTTTTTGTATTTCAAAAGAAACTTCGTCAATTATGGCTTTTTGTTTACCTCTTCCCATAACCCGGTGGGCAGTCATTGCCGGGAACCCCAGGGCAGTGAGCACTTCCTTGGTAGCGGCCATTTTATTAGGCCGTATGATAGCTATTATCTCTTTCATGAGGTGACACCTTGTTTATTTTATTATATTAATGATTTTAAATGGTGATAATTAAATTTTGATTTATAATCCTTTAGTTCTGGTTCTAACGGTGTATGCCTCATCAACAGGACTTATGAATATCTTTCCATCACCAAAACTTCCAGTAAAAGCGGTTTCATTTACGATATCCACAATACCTTCTATTTCATCATCTTCTACCACCAGTAAAAGCATGGTTTTAGGCAGCTCGTCATAGTAGATTTTATCAATTTTAATACCTTTCTGTTTACCTCTACCTATAACGTCCATTTTTGTTAAGGCCACATATCCAGATTCTGATAGTGCATCAACAACTTCTTCAGTCTTATCCGGCCTTATAATTGCTCTAATCATTTTCATTTTACTAACCTCCAATATAACAATTCCAAGCCCCATGCCTTAATCCATCATTCCGTACTTCAATACCAGATCTTCCATTTCGTCCATGGTCATGGGAGTAGGAATAACAAAATTTTCATTCTCGATTATTTTACGTGCAAGCTCTTTGTATTCATTGGCTTGATTACATTCTTCATCGAATTCTATGACTGATTTTTTATTAAATTCAGCTTTCTGCACAATGTTGTCTCGAGGAACAAAATGAATCATCTGAGTTCCGATTTTTTCACAGAATTCTTCCAGTAGTTCTCTTTCACCATCTACATTACGGCTGTTACAGATAATTCCACCTAATCGAACTCCGCTTTGCTTGGCGTATTTTACCATACCGATACAGATGTTATTAGCTGCATAGAGTGCCATCATTTCACCAGAGGCCACAATGTATATTTCTTCGGCTTTACCATCCCTTACCGGCATGGCAAATCCTCCACATACCACATCCCCCAGAACATCAAAGAATACGAAATCCAGATCTTCTTCATAAACTCCGTGCTTTTCCATGAGAGTAATGGCCGTTATTACTCCTCGGCCAGCACATCCCACACCAGGTTCGGGACCACCAGATTCTACACATTTAATTCCACCGAAACCGGTTTCCAGCACTGCCTCAGGTGTACAGCCGCTTTCTCCCATTGTTCGGAGAGTGTCCATCATGGTGGTTTGCATTTTTCCCCCTAAAATCAGTCGGGTACTGTCAGCTTTAGGATCACATCCGTGAATCATGATCTTTTTATCATAAAAATGGGTCATAGCTGCTGCAGTATTTTGTTGAGTTGTGGATTTTCCAATTCCACCTTTTCCATAAATTGCGATTTTTCTTACCATATAGAACTCTCTTAAAAATTTTTTATAAATCTAAGTTTATTAATCGGAATACGGAATCATACTTCCGATACTTCGACAATAGATGGTTGGTAAATATAATATATAAATATTTCGATTTCAGGAAAAATTAATAAAAAAAGTCAAGTATAATACGCATAGGTGTACACATTATTCATTAATTAAATGAAAATAGTGAAAAATATTCATAAGAAATTAGAAACTTCATAAAACAGGAAAATTTAAAACAAATTTAAATTTTTTAAAATAAATAATTAAAATAAATTATTAAAAAAAATAAAAAAAATATTTATTTTTAAAAGCGTCTTAAATTAAAATTGAATTATTAATAAAAAAATAAAAAAAATAG